>NZ_LWEX01000100.1 GCF_001634885.1 Sulfitobacter sp. HI0040
ATGATCCCGAAATACTTCGGGGTCCGGGGCAGCGCCCCGGTCCGGCGGCAAGGGCATCCGCAGTGGGCGCTTCCCTCTTGCACCCCCCTCCCCAATCCCTATAACGCGGACAATTTGCTGACATTCAGGGGGCTGCCGCCATGCCGAAACGTACCGACATCCAGTCGATCATGATCATTGGGGCGGGTCCGATCGTCATCGGACAGGCGTGCGAATTCGACTACTCCGGCGCGCAGGCCTGCAAGGCCCTGAAGGAAGAAGGCTACCGGGTCATTCTCGTCAACTCCAACCCGGCGACGATCATGACCGACCCGGGCCTTGCCGATGCCACCTATATCGAACCTATCACGCCCGAGATCGTCGCAAAGATCATCGAAAAGGAACGCCCCGACGCGCTGCTGCCCACGATGGGCGGACAGACCGGGCTCAACACCTCCCTCGCGCTGGAGGAGATGGGCGTTCTGGAAAAATTCGGCGTCGAGATGATCGGGGCCAAGCGGGAGGCCATCGAAATGGCCGAGGACCGCAAGCTGTTCCGCGAGGCGATGGACCGGCTGGGGATCGAAAACCCCCGCGCGACCATCGTCACCGCGCCCAAGACCGAAGCGGGCAAGAAAGACCTCGCCGCGGGCGTGCGCCTTGCCCTCGACGCGCTGGAAGACATCGGCCTGCCCGCCATCATTCGCCCCGCCTTCACCATGGGGGGCACCGGGGGCGGCGTCGCCTATAACCGCGACGATTACGAACACTACTGCCGGTCGGGCATGGATGCCTCGCCCATGGGCCAGATCCTGATCGACGAATCCCTGCTCGGCTGGAAGGAATTCGAGATGGAGGTGGTGCGCGACACCGCCGACAACGCGATCATCGTCTGTTCCATCGAAAACGTGGACCCGATGGGCGTGCATACCGGCGACAGCATCACCGTGGCCCCCGCGCTGACGCTGACCGACAAGGAATACCAGATCATGCGCAACCACTCGATCGCGGTCCTGCGGGAGATCGGGGTGGAAACCGGGGGCTCCAACGTCCAATGGGCGGTGAACCCCGAAGACGGCCGCATGGTCGTGATCGAGATGAACCCCCGGGTGTCGCGCTCCTCGGCGCTGGCCTCGAAGGCGACGGGTTTTCCCATCGCGAAGATCGCGGCGAAACTCGCTGTCGGTTTCACGCTGGACGAGTTGGACAACGACATCACCGGCGTGACACCCGCCAGCTTCGAGCCGACAATCGACTACGTGGTCACCAAGATCCCGAAATTCGCCTTCGAGAAGTTTCCCGGCGCGAAACCCTACCTCACCACCGCGATGAAATCCGTGGGCGAGGCCATGGCGATTGGCCGTACGATCCACGAATCGATGCAAAAGGCGCTGGCCTCAATGGAATCGGGCCTGACCGGCTTTGACGAAATCGCCATCCCCGGCGCGCCGGACCGCGCCGCGCTGGTCAAGGCGATCAGCCAGCAGACACCGGACCGGATGCGTACCATCGCACAGGCCATGCGCCACGGCATGAATGATGACGACATTCACGGCATCACGATGTTCGATCCGTGGTTCCTTGCCCGTATCCGCGAAATCGTGGACGCCGAAGAAGCGGTGCGCGAGGGGGGCCTGCCCAAGGACGCGGAGGGCCTGCGGCGGCTCAAGATGATGGGCTTCACCGACGCGCGGCTCGCCAAGTTGACCGGGCAGGATGAGGAACAGGTGCGCGCGGCGCGGATCGACGTCGGCGTAACTGCGGTGTTCAAGCGGATCGACACCTGCGCCGCCGAATTCGAGGCGCAGACCCCTTACATGTATTCCACCTATGAGGCCCCCATGATGGGCGAGGCGGAATGCGAGGCGCGGCCCAGCGACCGAAAGAAGGTCGTGATCCTCGGGGGCGGGCCGAACCGGATCGGCCAGGGCATCGAGTTTGACTATTGCTGCTGCCACGCCTGCTACGCGCTGACCGACGCGGGCTATGAGACGATCATGATCAACTGCAACCCGGAAACGGTCAGCACCGATTATGACACCTCGGACCGGCTCTATTTCGAACCGCTCACCTTTGAGCACGTGATGGAGATCCTGCGGGTGGAGCAGGAGAACGGCACCCTGCATGGCGTGATCGTGCAGTTCGGTGGCCAGACACCGCTGAAGATCGCTGCCGACCTGCATGCCGCGGGGATCCCGATCCTCGGTACCACGCCCGACATGATCGACCTTGCGGAAGACCGGGAGCGGTTCCAGCAACTGGTGCAGAAGCTGGGCCTCAAGCAGCCGCGCAACGGCATCGCCCATTCGGACGAGGAAGCCTTCGAAATCGCCCGCGACATCGGTTTCCCGCTGGTGATCCGCCCCTCTTACGTGCTGGGCGGCCGTGCGATGGAGATCGTGCGCGACCAGCAGAGCCTTGAACGCTACATCAACGAGGCGGTCGTCGTGTCCGGCAAGAGCCCGGTGCTGCTGGACAGCTACCTGAGCGGTGCTGTCGAACTGGACGTGGACGCCCTGTCGGACGGCAAGGACGTCCATGTCGCTGGTATCATGCAGCATATCGAGGAGGCGGGCGTCCATTCGGGTGACAGCGCCTGTTCGCTGCCCCCCTATTCGCTGCCACGCGACGTGATCGAAACCGTCAAGGAACAGACCCGCGCACTGGCCAAGGCGCTCAACGTCGTGGGCCTGATGAACATCCAGTTCGCGGTGAAGGACGGCGAGATCTACCTGATCGAGGTCAACCCCCGCGCCAGCCGCACGGTGCCCTTCGTGGCAAAGGCCACCGACAGCGCCATCGCCTCCATCGCCGCGCGTGTCATGGCGGGCGAGCCGCTGTCAACCTTCCCGCAGCGTCCGCCCTACCCCACCGATACCGCCTATGACGACATCCTGCCGCTGGGCGATCCGATGACGCTGGCCGACCCGGACATGCCGTGGTTCTCCGTCAAGGAAGCGGTGCTGCCCTTTGCCCGGTTCCCCGGCGTCGATACGCTGCTGGGGCCGGAAATGCGCTCCACCGGCGAAGTCATGGGATGGGACCGCGATTTCCCGCGCGCCTTTTTGAAGGCGCAGCTGGGGGCCGGTACGGTGCTGCCGCGTGAGGGCTGCGTGTTCCTGTCGATCAAGGACATGGACAAGACGGAGCAGATGCTCGAAGCGGCCCGTATCTTGCTGGAACAGGGCTTTACCATCGTCGCCACGCGCGGCACGGCGGCCTGGCTGTCCGAACACGACATCGACTGTGAACTGGTCAACAAGGTCTATGAGGGCCGTCCGGACATCACCGATCTACTCAAGGACGGAACGGTGCAACTGGTGCTGAACACGACCGAAGGCGCGCAGGCGGTGGAAGACAGCAAGTCGATCCGCTCCATCGCGCTCTATGACAAGATCCCCTATTTCACCACCGCAGCCGGGGCCCATGCCGCCGTGCTGGCCATCAAGGCACAGGCCGAGGATGAGATCGGCGTGAAGGCGCTGCAGGATTAACGCCGGATCATCGCTACCAAGCTGTTGAGCCAACCTGTCGTCGCCCCGCCGCAAGGGGGCGCGGGCTGGCTCTGACGCGGCGTAGAAATCATGAATGTGCTGCTAAAATCGGCACTCCCCGTGTACAATGGCACAGGCTTTGCGCATAGTCGGGGCGGCCAGTCCGAATGCCCCCGTTTCCGCAGTTGGAGAACCGAAGAACATGTATACACCCGCCATCACCGGCAGCGGCGTCTTCACCCCCGATCAGGTCATCACCAATGCCGAACTGGTGGAAGCGTTCAACGCCTATGCCGACCGCTACAATGCCGAAAACGCCGATGAAATCGCCGCCGGAACGCTGGCGGCAAAGGAACATTCCTCCGAAGAAT
The DNA here is from genome assembly GCF_001634885.1 of Sulfitobacter sp. HI0040. GTDB lineage: Bacteria > Pseudomonadota > Alphaproteobacteria > Rhodobacterales > Rhodobacteraceae > Sulfitobacter. The sequence continues at coordinate 3,845 of NZ_LWEX01000100.1, forward strand.
TCATCGTCAAGGCCAGCGGGATCGAACAGCGCTACGTGATCGACAAATCGGGCGTTCTCGACCCCGCCGTGATGCACCCGCTGCTGCGCCAGCGCAGCGATGACGAACCGTCGCTGATGGCGGAAATGGCGCTGAAGGCCGCGCGCATCGCGCTGGAACAGGCCGGTCGGACCGCGGCGGATGTGGACGCGGTGATCTGTGCGGCTTCGAACCTAGAACGGGCCTATCCGGCGGTCGCGATCGAGATACAGGACCTGCTGGAGATCGACGGTTTCGCCTTTGACATGAATGTCGCCTGTTCTTCGGCAACGTTCGGCATTCAGGCCGCCGCCGACATGGTGCGATCGGGTTCGATCCGGTCGGCGCTGGTGGTGAACCCCGAGATCTGTTCGGCCCATCTGGAGTGGCGCGACCGCGATTGCCATTTCATCTTCGGGGATGTCGCGACAGCCACGCTCATTGAACGGACCGAGGACGCCGAGGGCGCGCATTTCGAGATACGCTCGACCCGCTGTGCCACGCAGTATTCCAACAATATCCGCAACAACAACGGCTTCCTGCGCCGCTCCCGCCCGGACGGTCTGGCCGACCGGCGCGACATGCAGTTCATGCAGAATGGCCGCAAGGTCTTCAAGGAGGTGCTGCCGCTGGTCGCCGATCACATCGGCAACCACATGGCCGAAGAAGGTGTCGAAGCGGGCGATCTCAAGCGGCTGTGGCTGCATCAGGCCAACAAGTCGATGAACGACTTCATCGGCCGCAAGGTGCTGGGCCGCGCCCCCGAGCCGGGCGAACAGCCAAATATCCTTCAGGATTACGCCAATACCTCTTCGGCAGGCTCCATCATCGCCTTCTCCAAGTACTCGGACGATCTGGAACCGGGCGACGTGGGGCTGATCTGCTCATTCGGGGCGGGGTATTCCGTGGGCTCCGTACTCGTCGAGCGGCGGGACTGACCTAACCCTTGGCAGAGACCCGCGCGTGGACCTCTGCCGCGCTTTCCACCCGTTCCGAATAGCGGTCCACAAGGTAGGCACCGCGCCCCCGGGTGAGCCACGTGAATTTCACCAGCTCCTCCATCACGTCGACGATGCGCGCATAGAACGGCCCCTCGGGCAGGCGGCCTTCGTCGCCAAATTCAAGCCACGCCTTGGGGATGCTGGATTGGTTTGGAATGGTGATCATCCGCATCCAGCGGCCCAGTATCCGCATCTGGTTCACCGCGTTGAAGGATTGCGACCCACCCGAAACCTGCATGACGGCCAGCGTCTTGCCCTGCGTCGTGCGAATGCCCCCTTGCAGAGAGAGCGGGAGCCAGTCGATCTGGGTTTTCATCACGCCCGTCATCGCGCCATGGCGTTCGGGGCTGGACCAGACCATGCCTTCGGACCAGACGACAAGCTCGCGCAGTTCGGCCACCTTGGGGTGATCGGCCCCCGTATCGTCCACCAGCGGCAAACCGTGGGGATCGAAAAGGCGCGTCTCGCACCCCAGCCGGCGCAGGATGCGCGCCGCTTCCTCTGCCGCGCGGCGGGAATAGCTTTCCGCGCGCAGCGAGCCATAGAGCAGCAGGATGCGCGGGGGATGGCCCGGATCATCTGCGGCCTGCAGGGCCTTTGTGTCGATGTCGGGAAGCTGGTCCGCGCGCAGGGCGGGAAACGTATCTGTCATGGAGCGGGCCTTCGGATGAGTGATTTCGCCGTGTTCCTAGCTTTTCGCCCCGGGGCTGTCATCCTTCCTTTGCCGTCCCGCCGTCGGGTCAGAGTCTTGAACGGATCCGCGGCACGTCCTATTGCGTGCCATGGCCAAGCTCTACTTCAATTTCTCAACCATGAACGCCGGGAAATCCACGGTGCTTCTGCAAGCCGCGCATAACTACAACGATCGCGGGATGCAGACCTATCTGCTGACCGCGCAGCTCGATACGCGGGCGGGCGAAGGGCGGATCGCCTCGCGGATCGGCATCGCCCGGGCCGCAGATACCTTTGCTGCGGAGGATGATCTTTTCGCCCGGATCGAAGCGCGGCTGGCGAAAGGCCCCTGCGCCTGCATCTTCGTGGACGAGGCGCAGTTCCTTACGGAAGCGCAGGTCTGGCAGTTGGCCCGGGCGGTCGACGACCTTGGCGTTCCGATCATGTGTTACGGGCTGCGCGTGGATTTTCAGGGGCGGCTCTTTCCCGGCTCGGCCACGCTGCTGGCGCTGGCGGACGAGATGCGCGAGGTGCGCACCATCTGCCACTGCGGCAAGAAGGCGACCATGGTCGTCCGGCAGGGACCGGACGGAAAGGCGCTGCGCGAGGGCGCACAGATCGAGATTGGCGGAAACGAACGCTACGTTTCGCTCTGCCGCAGGCATTGGCGCGCCGTGATGGAATGACCCCCGGTCTCAGACCGTGTTGGGTGGGGTTTCCCCTTTGAAGAAGACCTTCAGGTTATCAACCGCCATGCGCCCCATGTCGATCCGGACCTCCAGCGCGGAGGTGCCGAGATGCGGCAGCAGCACCACGTTGTCGAGCGCGCGCAGCGCCTCTGGCACGACGGGTTCGTTTTCGTAGACATCGAGGCCCGCGCCCGCGATCGTGCCTTCCTGCAAGGCCGAGATCAGGGCCGTTTCATCCACCACGTCGCCCCGGGAAATATTCACGAGATATCCCTCCGGCCCCAGCGCGCGCAGCACATCGGCGTTCACCATGTGGCGGGTTTCGGCGCCGCCCGGCACCGCCGCCACAAGCACATCGACAGTGCGGGCCAGTGCCACCGGGTCTTCGCACCGCTGCGCCGGGAAGGCGAGCGTCTTGGGGCTGCGGCTGGCGTAGTGAATCTCCATCCCGAAGCCGAAGTGGGCACGGCGGGCGATGGCCTGCCCGATGCGGCCCATGCCGAGGATCCCCATTGTCTTGTGGCTGAGGTGCATGCCCAGCATCTGGGTGGGATGCCACCCTTCCCACGCGCCGCTGCGCACGAGGCGTTCACCTTCGCCAGCGCGCCGGGCAGCCATCAGCGTCAAGGTCATGGCAATGTCGGCGGTCGCATCCGTGACGGCACCGGGCGTGTTGGTCACCGTCAGGCCCGCCTCGCGCGCAGCGGCCACGTCGATATGATTGTAGCCCACCCCGAAATTGGCGAGGATCCGGCACCGGGGGTCGGGCACATCCGCGAAAACCTCTGCCGTGAAACGATCCCCCAGGGTGCAAAGCACCCCGTCGAAGTCACGCAGCGCGCTGCGCAGTTCCTCCGCCGACAGGGGCGAGGTTTCGGGCCGCACGGTGACATCGAAGCCGTCCAGTTGCGCGATGACCTCCTTCGGGAGCGGTCGGGTAAGCAGTAGCCGGGTCAATGCATTCGTCCTCCGTTGGGAACGGGTCTTTCGGGTGCGAGGAGGACCACGTCACCGTTGTCGTCCGGCAGGCCGAGCACCAGCACTTCGGACATGAAAGGACCGATCTGGCGCGGTGGAAAGTTCACCACCGCCATCACCTGGCGCCCGATCAGCCCGTCGGGAGTATAATGCGCGGTGAGTTGCGCGGACGTCTTGCGCTCTCCGATCTCGTCCCCGAAATCGATCCAGAGCTTGATCGCCGGTTTGCGCGCCTCCGGGAAGGGCTCCGCCCGCAGGACGGTTCCGGTGCGGATATCGACGGCAAGGAAATCGTCAAAGGATATCTCAGCCATCGGCAAGCGCTTTCGAACGGGCCGTTGCCGCCGCCACGGCACGCTGGATGAGCGGGCGCAGCCCCTCGTTCTCGTCCATCAGCACCTCAAGGGCCGCCTGCGTCGTCCCGTTGGGACTGGTGACATTGACGCGCAGTTGGGACGGATCCTCGCTGGCCTCCATCGCCAACGCCCCTGCCCCGGCGACGGTCGCCTTGGCGAGGGTCAGTGCGAGTTCGCGGTCCAGCCCCTGGGCCTCTCCGGCGTCGGCCATCGCTTCCATCATGTGAAAGACGTAAGCCGGGCCTGACCCGCTGACGCCGGTCACGGCATCTATCTGGCCCTCGTTTTCCAGACGCACGACCTTTCCCACCGCGGAAAGCAGGTCTTCGGCCATATCCATCAGGGCGGGGCTTGCGTGGTCGTTACCGATGATGGCGGTGATCCCCCGGCCGATTGCTGCCGGAGTGTTGGGCATCGCGCGGACGATGGGGGTAGCGCTGCCGAGCGTCTTTTCGAAGTGCCCGATGGTGGTGCCCGCCGCGACGCTGACAAAGAGCGTTTCCCCGTCGCCCATGGCCCTGAGCACGGGCAGCGCCTCTTCCATCATCTGTGGCTTGACGGCGACAAGGACGACAGCAGGCTTCGCGGGCATCTCGGCGTTGATATGGACGCCTTGCGCCTTCAGCCAGTCAGAGGGGCGGGGGTCCATGACCCAGACCGAACCGGGGGGCAGCCCCCCGGCCAACCAGCCTGCGAGCATGGCCGATCCCATCTTTCCGCAGCCCAGCAGTACGAGACCCTGTGCGGCGATCCTGTCGTCCTTCATGGTACCTCCCCCGGTTTGACCGGGGCAGTGTTACGCCCGCCCGTAGGCCTCTGCAATGGCAACCTGCAACGCTTCGCGGGGGGTGCGATCCCCCCAGACCAGCAGTTGCAGCGCG
>NZ_LWEX01000101.1 GCF_001634885.1 Sulfitobacter sp. HI0040
CGCATCCTCGGGCCACTTGCGATTGACGTGCTCTATATCCCCGAGCCCGAGGAAATGTACCCCACAGATTTCTCCACGACGATTTCCGTGTCCGGTGTCAGCGCCGGACTGTGCGGCGGCGACCGGCCCGGTCACTTCGATGGCGTGGCGACCGTCGTGACCAAGCTGCTGCTACAGACCGACGCCGATTGTACGTTCTTCGGCGAAAAGGATTATCAGCAGCTGCAGGTGGTCCGTCGTGTCGTCGCTGACCTTGATTTGAAAACCGAAATTGTCGCCTGCCCAACGGTTCGCGAGGACGACGGCCTTGCCATGTCTTCGCGCAATCTGCGGCTTGGGAAGGAATCGCGTGAAGTGGCGCCTGTGATCGGACGTGTGCTAGAAAGCGCGGCCAATGTAATCGGTCAGGGCGGCAACGTCGCGCAGGCGCTTCAAACCTCACGTCAGGCGCTCCTCGTCGCTGGCTTTGACGACGTCGACTATTTTGAATTGCGCAGCGATCCCAATTTACAGCCGTTGATGTCGGCGGACCGTCCCGCGCGCCTGTTCGTTGCCGCCTGGCTGAACGGTGTGCGACTAATTGACAATACGCCGGTCAAAGCTGCATCTCACGCGCCAATCGAAGCCGGAAGAATACCTGAACCCGTCTGACGTCAGCCGAATGCGACTATCCAAATTAGGATAACGCTATAGAATTGAGAGGACCAGCACAGCGACGTTGATGCCTCAGTAGCTACGGCCAACACGCGTGGTGGGAGCCGAAGATTCGGCGCGCCCCGGGTCATTGTGACGGACAAGTTGCGGAGCTATTTCAAGTCTATCCGCGAGTTCGCTCCGCGCGCTGTTCATCGCGCGCACAAAGGTTTGAAGAATAGAATTGAGGGCTCGTACAGGCCGAAACGAAAACGCAAGAAAGGGATGGGCCGGTTCAAATCGCCTCGGCAGGCAAAGAGTTTTCTTACCTATCACGATCACGCAAACACGATCCTCCGCCCCCAATGCTATCGGTTTTCCGCAATCTCTTACCGCCACGCTAGAGTTGATGCTTTCAACCTCTGGAATACTGATGCAGCAAAAATGGCCGCTTGAAAATCCGAAGGGTCGCATTTCTCAAGAGCGCGACAACAAATCGGCAATGCGCCCCGCAAACATGCTGTCTTTTGAAGTGTGTCACGACAATCCATGAAGGTGGATGTAGCGCAGGAATGTCGATGCCAGATTGCTCTGGTTGTCGCCATGCCAGATCATTTCGACCACATGCTCGGCATTGGCGTCGTCCACTTCGATATAGATGACATCGGCCATGGAAGACCGCGACAGCGATTGTGGCACCAGCGAAATTCCCATGCCCTGCGCGATAAGGGCAATCACCGTAAACCAGTGCTGCACGTCAAAAAGAGCAGAAGGTTCCACGTCGGCTGCGCGCAGCAGGCCGACGATACGGTCGTGATAATGGGGGGCGAATTCGCGCGCGAAGACCAGCACCTTTTCACCGGCCATCTCTGATATCGCGATGCGGCTGCGACCGGCGAGTCGATGCTGGCGCGGCACACAGCACATCAAACGCTCGGTTTCGATGCGGTGGGATTTGATCTCTGGCGGCAGCGGTACGGCGTGAATGAAGCCGATGTCCACCTTGCGCTGCAACAGGCTGTCAACCTGGCGCTGCGTGTTCATTTCGTGCAGGGACAGTTCCGCAGCGGGATAGAGATCTTCAAAATTCCGGAGCGATCTGGGCAGGTTGCGAAACAGCATTGAGGGGACGAAAGACACCGAAATACGCCCCGCCGCGCCTTTGGCCTTTTGTTCCGCCAGAGCCCGCGCTGAATCAAGTTGCCCCAGAATTCGGGCGCAATGATCGGCGAATATCACCCCTGCCGGGGTCAGCCGCACGCCGCGTTTCCCGCGATCCAGAAGCGCAAAGCCCAAGTTGGCTTCGAGCTGTTTCATGCTGGTGCTGAGCGGTGGTTGCGAGATGTTCAGCAACGTCGCCGCGCGCCCGAAGTGCAGCTCTTTGCTGAGAACAAGAAATTGTTCGAGCTGTCGGAACGTGATGGCCATGGTGCTGGTCCATTTGCTTTTTGCTATCGCGAAATACGAAACTAATATTGGTATTGGAATTGTCTACAGGTCAAGGTCCGGCGGTAAATGCGCAGGCCGGAACGTGTCTGCTCGATGACGACCCGAGGAGACGACCAGATGCCGACCATTCACAAGAACATCCCCGACAGCGCCGGTTTGAACGCCTTTGCGGCCGATACTGCGCTGCAGGACCTGACCCGGCTGTATCTGGGTCAGGACGCGCGTTACCTTGCTGAACTGGACCGCATGGGCGCCTTGGTTGGCAGCGCGTTGGAAAAGCTGGCACTGACGGCGGACAAGAACCCGCCAACCCTGCAAATTCGCGCCCGCAATGGTGCCGATCTGGAGGCGGTGCACAAACACCCTGCCTATGTCGAACTGGAACGCTATGCGTTTGGGGAATTCGGCCTTGCCGCGATGTCGCATCGTGCAGGGGTGTTTGGGTCCGAAACCCCGCTGCCGCCGATGATGAAATACGCGCTGGTCTATTTGTTCGTGCAGGCTGAGTTTGGTCTGTGCTGTCCGTTGTCGATGACGGATTCTCTGACCCGTACATTGGTCAAATTCGGCTCGAAAGAGCTGATCGACACCTATTTTGACCAGTTGACCAGCCAGAACATGGACGAGGTTTTCCAAGGCTCGATGTTCATGACCGAACAGCTTGCCGGATCGGATGTGGGGGCCATCGAAACCACGGCGAAGCTGGTTGATGGCGAATGGAAGCTGTCCGGAGACAAGTGGTTCTGCTCGAATCCCGATGCCGCGCTTGGCATGGTGCTTGCCCGGCCCGAAGGTGCAGCCCCCGGCACGGGCGGGTTGTCATTGTTCCTGCTGCCGCGGATTTTGCCGAATGGGACCAGGAACGCCTACCGCATTTTGCGGCTGAAAGATAAAATGGGCACCAAGTCCATGGCCAGCGGCGAAATCGCCCTGGAAGGGGCCACGGCCTATCTGGTGGGTGATGCCGGGCAGGGCTTCAAGCAAATGACCGACATGATCAACATGTCGCGGCTGGCAAATGGCGTGCGATCGGCGGGGTTGATGCGGCGCGCGGTGTCCGAAGCCCTGTTCATCTCGCAGAACCGGACCGCCTTTGGGAAGCAGTTGATCGACCTGCCGCTGATGCGTCGGCAGCTGATGAAAATGCTGGTCACCGCCGAGCAAGGGCGTTCGATGGTCTTTCATACGGCACGCGTGTTGCAGGCCGCAGATGCGGGTGATGCCGAGATGGCCAGGGTCCTGCGTATCCTGACGCCGTTGATAAAGTTCCGCACCTGCCGTGACGCGCGCAAGGTCGCGGGCGACGGCATGGAGGTGCGCGGCGGCTGTGGCTATATCGAGGAATGGTCGGACGCGCGGGTCCTGCGCGATGCCCATCTTGGCTCGATCTGGGAGGGCACGAGTAACATCGTGGCCCTTGACGTGGCGCGCGCGGTGCGTCGTGCCGGGGCGTTGGATGCCTTGCGGGCCTATGTCGGCACGCTTTTGGATGACGCCCGTGAGGCGGGCACCGACGTTGCCAAGGTGGCGGCTTGTTTTGACCGCGCCGCCGATCTGCTGGATGGCGTTGCCAATGACCGTGCGCGCGAAGGCGATGTGCGCGCCGCTGCCAGCGCGGTTTACAATGCCACCTCAGCGGCGATCATGGTTTGGGAAGATGCAAAGCTTTCGGGTGATGCCGGGTATTCCGGCGACCGCAAGCGTTTGGCGGATGCGGTGATTGCCCACAAGCTGACCGCGCATGATCCTTTGGCCGCACCGGCCGCCGGATCATCCGAAGACGATGCCGCCATTGCGGCGCTGTTGAATCGCGCGCTGGTCAGCGATGTCACCACGCAAACGCAGATTGCAGCGCAATGACGGCGGTTCCGAACACAAGTGCGCTTGATGGCTTGAAGGTCGTCGATCTGTCGCGCGTGCTGGGCGGGCCGATCGCCGGGCAGATACTGGGCGACCATGGCGCGGATGTGATCAAAGTCGAGCCGCCCTCGGGCGATGAAACCCGCGAGTGGGGCCCGCCGTTCCAAGAGGAAACCGCATCCTATTTCATCGGCATCAACCGCAACAAGCGCGCGCTGGCGCTGGATTTGCGGCAGGAGGAAGGTCGCGATGTGCTGATGCGCCTGTTGGCGGATGCGGATGTCGTGCTTGAGAATTTCAAGACCGGCACGATGGAACGCTGGGGCATAGGCCCCGAGGTTCTGCGCGAACGGTTCCCGGCCCTGATCTATTGCAGGGTCAGCGGATTTGGGGCCGACGGACCAATGGGCGGTTTGCCCGGCTATGACGCGATCCTGCAGGCCATGGGCGGTCTGATGAGCGTGAACGGCACCGAGGAGAGCGGCCCGACACGGGTGGGACTGCCGCTGGTTGATATGGTCACGGGCATGAATGCGGTCCAGGGCATATTGCTGGCGCTGCATCATCGCTCCAGGACCGGAATGGGTCAGTTCATCGAGGCGGCACTGTTTGACAGCGCGTTGTCGCTGTTGCATCCGCATGCCGCAAATTATGCCCTGTCGGGAAAACTGCCAAAGCTTACCGGCAATGATCACCCCAATATCTCGCCCTATTCGGCCTATGCGACGGGCGGGCGGCCGATTTATCTTTCGGTTGGAAACGACCGCCAGTTCGCGCGGCTGTGTGAATTGATAGACGCCCCTGACATTGCGACCGATCCACGGTTTTCCTCCAATGGAAACCGTGTGAAAAACCGCGCGGCCTTGCGCGAGGTTCTCGAGGCGGTTCTGGCCAGTCACGACGCCAATACGCTGGCCACAAAGCTGATCGAAGGCGGTGTGCCGGCGGGGCCGGTTCTGGACGTGGGCGAAGCCTTGGCGCATCCGCACACCGCACACCGGCAGATGCGGGTCAGCATCGGGGATTACACCGGCTTGGGCGCGCCGGTCAAAGCGGCCGCCACGCCGGCCAGCTATCGGCGCAAGCCGCCGAAGTTCGCAGAGCACCGCGAGGAGATTCTGTCAGAGGCAGGGTTCTCTGCCGATGACATTTCGGCACTGACCCAGAAAGGGATCACACCCGACAAACGCAACATCTGAGGTCCAAAGGGACAGCAGACGGATCGAACGACATTCACAGGGAGGAACCTACATGTCTAACATTTTGCTCAAAACACTTGGTGCGACGGCGATTGCCATCGCGTCGGTCATGCCGGCCGCGGCGCAGGAAACAGAGCTTGCACGCTCAATGCTCTGGTCGACGTATGACGTCGGATCCAGCGGCTATACCGAAGCCTCTGCCGTGGCGGATGCTTTCGGCAAGAAGTTCGACACGCGGGTGCGGATCATGCCCTCCGGCACCTCCATCGGGCGCCTGCTGCCGCTCAAGACAGGCCGCGTGCAATACGGCTGGCTTGCCAACGAGGTCTATTTTGCGACCGAGGCGCTTTATGATTTCTCGGTGCAGGAATGGGGACCGCAGGATTTGCGTATCGTCGCCGGGCGGCCGTCGACCTTTGGCATGGCGATTGCGACCGACAGCGGTATCAAGACCATCGCGGACATTCGCGGCAAGCGCGTGCCACGGATCAAGGCAAACCCGTCGATCAACATCAAGGTCGAAGCAATGCTCGCCTTTGCGGGTCTGACATGGGATGACGTACAGGTTGTCGAGGTTCCATCCTATGGCGCGGCGCTTCAGGCGCTGGTCGATGGTCAGGCAGATGTTGCAGGCACCACACCAACCGCGGCCACTCTGTACGAGCTGGAAGGATCGTCGCGCGGATTGAGCTGGGCGCCCCTGCCGGAAGACAACGCAGAAGGCTGGGCTGCGGTGACAGATGTCGCAAGTTTCTTTGCCCCTGCAACCGTCACCACCGGCGCGGGTATCTCTGAAGACAATCCGGCACAGATTTTTGCCGTGCGCTACCCGATGATCACGGTTTACGCCGATGCCGATGAAAACGAGGTCTATAACTTTATCAAGGCGCTGGACGAAAGCTTTGATATCTACAAGGACGCAACATCTGCGATGCCGAACTGGGCCATCAGCGAGGCCGGCACAACACCGCAGGACGCGCCGTTCCATCCCGGAGCCATCCGATATCTGAAAGAGATCGGCGTGTGGACGGACAAGGACCAGGCGTGGAACGATGCGCGGCTTGCCCGGCTTGAAAACGTGATGGCCGCATGGGAGACCGCGACCGAAGAGGCGATGGACCAAAACATCTCTTCCAAGGACTGGCCGACGTTCTGGGAAGAGCACCGGGCTGCAATCGAAAAATAATGTTTGTCCCCGTCCTGAAACAATGGACGGGGACCATTTTCCTGACCGCTGACCCCGAGGTATCCAAATGCAAGCGTCCAACGAAGGCCCGATCGAGCGACTGAACACCCCCGCCCGCATATCTGTGGGCATCCTTGGGGCAGCAGGCCTTGTCGGCATTGTTCTGCAAACCTTCAATCTGTCGCTGTTCGGGGTCTTTCCGCTGTTGTCGAACAGGTACTATTACCTGTTGATCGGGATTTTCCTTGCGGCGGCGTTTTTGTTGCTGCCGCCGCGCACCGGAGCCATGCAGATGCGTGTCAATCTGGTGGATTGGGTGCTTGCTGCGCTTGCCCTGGCGTCGGGGATCTATTTTGCGATCAATGCCGAGCTGATCTTGACGCAAGGATGGGACGTGGTGGCGCCGACTACGGCTGCGGCCGTGTCGATTGTGATGGTGCTGCTGTCGCTTGAGGCGCTGCGCCGGTCTGGTGGCACGCTGCTTTTGGTGATTTGCGCATTCTTTGCCACCTATCCGCTTTTTGCAGAGCATATGCCCGGATTTCTCTGGGGGCCGTCTTTGTCGCTGACCGAAACAGCGGCGGCGCATGTGATGGGCGTGGAAAGCCTGATCGGAATTCCATTGCGCGTGGTGGCGGATACGCTTGTCGGGTTTATCATCTTTGGTGCTGTGTTGAACGCCGTTGGCGGCGCGCAGTTCTTTATGGACCTGTCCATGGCGCTGATGGGCCGCCGGCGTGGCGGGTCGGCCAAGGTCGCAATCATTTCAAGCGCGCTGTTCGGTTCGCTGTCCGGTTCGGTGATTTCCAACGTGCTGTCCACGGGCCGCATGACCATCAGTTCGATGAAGAGGGCCGGATACCCCGCGCAATACGCGGGCGCAGTCGAAGCCTGTGCCTCGACAGGGGGGACGTTGATGCCGCCGGTCATGGGGGCTGTTGCCTTTATCATGGCGTCATTTCTGGACATGCCCTACACGACGATCATCGTCGCCGCGATTGTGCCATCGCTGCTGTATTACATCGCGCTGTTGCTGCAGGTTGACCTGTTTGCCGCGCGCAAGGGCATTGTCTCCCCTGCAGATCAGGTACTCCCGATCTTGCGCGAGGTGGTGATGCAAGGCTGGCACCATCTGTTTTCGCTGGCGGCGCTGGTTGTGCTGTTGTTCGCGGTCAGCCCGTCACGCGCGGCATATTACGCCACCGCAGCCATGCTTTTGGTTGCACTGCTGCGCCATCGGCAGATCCCCAAACTTGCCGCGGCGCTTGGCCTGGTACAGGGGGTCACACGTGACATTGCCTATCTGATCGCCACGCTTTGCGGGATCGGGCTGGTTGTCGGATCGCTTGCCATCACCGGCGTGGGCGGTGCGTTTTCGCGCGAGCTGGTTCAATATGGCGGGCAGAGCACGCTGTTGTTGCTGGTGCTGGGCGCGATCACCAGTTTCGTTCTGGGCATGGGGATGACCGTTTCGGCCTGTTACATCTTTCTGGCCACGATCCTTGCGCCTGCGCTGGTCAAGCTGGGGCTGTCGCCCATCGGATCGCATTTGTTCGTGCTGTATTGGGGCATGCTGTCCTATATCACACCACCGGTTGCGCTGGCCTCGATCACTGCGGCGCAAATCTCGGGGGCCAACGGCATGGCGACGGGGTTTACGTCGATGCGACTGGGGACGCCCCTGTTCATCCTGCCCTTCGTCTTCGTGTACGAGCCTGCATTGCTGCTGCAGGGCGGGGATGTGGTTGCCATCGTCATGGCGATCAGCACCGCTATTGCCGCGCTGGTTGCCTTGTCCTGCGCGCTTGAAGGATATGTCTACGGGGTGGGCCGAATCTATCGTTTCGAGCGGCTTATCGTCGGCATTGGTGCGATTGGATTGATGGTTCCGGACCGGTATTTCGAGCTGGCCGGAGTCGCGGTTCTCTTGCTGGGTCTCGCCATAGCATGGCAACGCGGAAAATCCGTTCTCGCAAATCAGTGAGGTATTTAGGCGCGCTGAATCTGCCGAGACACGCCAGTTTTGATGATGGCGTTGGCGATTGCCCTCAACCCTCGTCCGAATGCCATTGTGAGGGGACTGTTGCGTTAATCGGATGAGTGCAGTGGCGAGCCCTTTAGTCTTTAGGCTCCAGACTTCGGTAACGGGGACGTCTCAGTCAAGCGCTTTTCGACATAGGCATCCGACCGCCTGGTTGCGGATTTGATCACAGTTTTTTCTGTGCCGTTCTTCTATCTCCGCTGCCTTCGTCTGAGATCACCCCGATGCGCCGGGCTAGCGCGACCATGGCGCGCTTGCCACCACGACGGCGGGCGACCTGCGCTGCCCATGTTCTCAGCCACGTCGAACGCCAGCGGTGCAACATCACGGTCGCAGCCCGACATAACGCGCGGCGCAGGTTGATATCACCTGCCTTTGTGATGCCGCCCGAAACGTCGCGTTCGCCCGATTGGTTGCGCGATGGCGTCAGACCGACCCACGGGCCAACATTCTTTGAAGCTGTGAACCGGGTGGGATCATCAATGGTTGATTTGTTGGTTAGCGTGACAACGGCCCCAACCCCGGGCATCGACATAAGTCGACGACAGACTGGTTTCTCCTGCGCCATTTGGCGAACAAGGCGTTCTAGTCCCGCCAATTCCTGTCGCAAGGATGCCCGCGCCCGAAGCATTGGCCCTGTCGCGGCCTCCAACATCGAGTTGCAGTCCGCCAGTTCGCGGATTCGGTGTTCATACCTGCCCCGAGAGATGGCACCAACTTTCAACCCGAAGTTCCGCAACAGCCCACGCATGGACATTTCCAAGGCAATCATCCCCTGCTGTATGGCCTTTCGGGCCCCGAGCACGGCACGGACCTCTTGCGCAGAGAAGGATTTACAATGAACCGGCCGGAACCAACCGAGGTGAAGTAGGCGCGCGATGCCTTCGACATCCCGCCGATCCGGAGCCTAATCGCTACAGACATGTTTCGGCTATTGGCCAGGAGCAAATCATGAACTTCATGACAAATTATCTTGCAACCATTTCCACAATTCTGACTTCAATTCGAGTCCGATCCCCGGAACGTCGGGAAGACAGACGCGCCCGTCTGAGACCTTCTGATCATCTGCAAATCCTCCGAGCGGCTGAAATACGCCGGGATAGCTTTCGTTGCCGCCCAGCCCCAGTCCCGCAGCGATATGCAGGGACATCTGGTGCCCTCCGTGCGGATGCAGACGTCTGCGAGACCAGCCCATCTGATCCATCAACGCGAGTGTCTTCATATAGTCCGAGAGTCCATAGGAAAGCCCAGCGTCGAACTGAACAATGTCTCGATCCGGTCGCATGCCTGCATATCGGAAAAGGTTGCGGGCATCCTGATGGGAAAAGAGATTCTCGCCAGTCGCGAGGGGCGCTTCGTAGCTTTCGGCCAGCACAGCTTGAAGGCGAAAATCTAGGGGATCGCCTGCTTCTTCGTACCACCGCAGACTGTACGGCGCGATGGCGCGGCCGAATGCCAAAGCCTCATCGAGGGTAAAGCGACCATTCGCATCAACCGCTAAGCGGCTGCCATCATGTCCAAGTAACGCGAGAGCGGCCTCAATGCGGGAGATGTCCTCCGATAAAGGAGCGGCGCCGACCTTGATTTTGACTTCGCGGTAGCCCCTATCCAGATACGACCGGATTTCATCCTCTAAACCAACCATTCCACCTGAACCATAGTAGCCACCCGCGGCATAGACCGCGATGTCGGTGTCTGCCGCGCCCGCGCGAAACCGATCAGCCAGAACACGGTAAAGCGGGCGTTCTTCGGCTTTCGCCACAAGATCCCACATTGCCATATCTAGCGCGCCCATGGCGACCGCCCTGCCTCCGTGCCCACCCGGTTTTTCATTACGCATCGCGACGGCGGCGCAGTGAATTGGATCTAAAATTCCAGCATCGTCCAACAGAGCATCGGGCGGCTCAGCCATCAATCGAGGTATGAGTCGGTCGGTCAGGACTCCCCCCTCCGCCCACCGCCCGATGGATCCGAACCCGTACCCTACCAGCGTCTTGCCGTTTCGCATCTGATCGGTCACGATGGCGACAGCGCTTGTCCTGAGCCCGGCGAAATCCACAACGGCGTTCTTGCCCGGGGAGCTGATAGGAAGATCTGCTTGGCGAATACTAACGATTTTCATTTTGGATGACCCATTAAGCCGCCTTTAGCCATAAGGACCGGGTCGATCAGCCGATCGTATTCATCTGCGCTTAACAAACCAACGGCCAAGCATGTTTCGCGCAGCGAAGTCTCGCTCGCTTCCGCTTTGCGGGTCAATCGTGCGACCGCATCATAGCCCAGTCTTGGCGTCAGTGCAGTTGCAACCATGAGCGACATCTCGACGTTGCGCGCCATGCGAGCACGGTTCGGTTTCAACCCAATCAGACAACCGGATCGGAAGGCATCCAGTCCATCCGCAAGTGCCGACACACTTTCCAACAATGCGTGGATCAGGACGGGCTTGGCGACGTTCAACTCGAACAGACCTGAGGCACCTGCCGCAACCACCGTCGTATGATTACCGAGCGCGCGGTGGCAGACTTGAAGAAGCGCTTCGGCGAGGGTCGCATTGCGCTTGCCCGGCATTATCGAAGACGACAGACCATCGTCGGGAAGCTCCAGCTCTCCCAGACCCGCGCGGGGGCCGGACGCCAGCAAGCGTATATCGTTCAAGATATGGATCAGCGAGACCGCCACCCCCTCGCAGGCCGCGGAGGCCGCAACAACCGCGTCGTGCGCAGCCATCCCCTCTCCCGCGACAGAAGACGGCGTGAAATCAGCGCCCGAACGACGAGACAGGACATTGCAGAACTCCTGCGCAAAACGATGCGGCGCATTCAGGCCGGAACCGGCCGCCGTTCCCCCCTGCGGGAGCCTGTGAAGGTCTGGCAAGGTGGCGCTGACCCGTAGCTTTGCCCGTGCGATCTGAAGACCGTAGGATGCGAAGTTTTGTCCCAGCGTGACCGGCACCGCATCATTCAGATGTGTGCGTCCCAGACGAACGAGATCGTGGTAGGACTGCGCCTTCTCCTCGAGCGTCTGTTGAAAACGCGACAGGGCGGGCAGCAGACGACCTGTTATCGCCTCGACCGCAGCGATCTGCATGACCGTCGGAAAACTGTCGTTGGATGATTGGCTACGATTGACATGGTCGTTCGGATGGACTGGCGTGCGGGTGCCAAGCCCCTGCCCTGCCATTTCGTTCGCGCGGTTGGCCAGAACCTCGTTAGCGTTCATGTTGGTCTGGGTCCCGCTGCCGGTTTGCCAGATCGGCAGCGGGAAATGATTGTCGAACCGGCCCTCGCGCATTTCTTCGGCCGCGCGGCCGATCAACGTCGCGATCTCGTCGGGGAGCATGCCGAGCGCAAGGTTGGCCTCCGCCGCTGCGCCCTTCTGAAGCGCGAAGGCGCGGATCACTCCGACCGGCATCTGCGGGCCCTCAATCGTAAAGACGGCAAGCGCACGCTGTGTCTGCGCGCCCCAGTAGCGGTCGGCGGGAATTGCCATGACACCCACCGAATCTGCCTCGTTTCTCATTCTTTCGGAGCAAATCATCGTCCCGCAAGCACCCGGTCGACCATTTCTGGCGCCTCGCCAAGATAGTTGCGGGGTTCTGTCAGCGACTTCAGCACCTCGCCCTCGAGATGGCTCGTTAGCACCACTTCATCCTTCAACGCGTCATACAACGAAATGCTGCCTTCTACCGCACGGCGACAACCGGCATAGACGATGTCGTGCGCTTCCTTGCGTCCCGTGTGGGGGGCCAAAGCCATCATCACCGCTTCGGCCACGATCAGCCCCCGGGAATGGTCAAGGTTACGCCCCATATTTTCGGGATAAACCCGCAGACCCTCGAGCATAAATTCAGCCTGGGCCAACATCCCTGAAATCGTGGCGAAGCCTTCCGGGACTGCAGAGAACTCCAGATGCCAAGGACCGGTGGCGCGTTCATGGTCATGGATCATAGCGTCAAGCATCGCCGACGCGTGGTTCCGCATCAGGCGGGCCCCCGCGAGGATCAATTCGCAGGAAATGGGATTGGCTTTCTGCGGCATTGTGGAGGATGCGCCACGATGACGGACGAAAGGCTCTGCCACCTCGCTTAGCTCAGTAGTCATCATGATCGCGACATCGCCCGCGATCTTGGCAAGACTGCCACCGATCAGCGCCAAAGTCTGGACGGTTTCTGCAATGCCGTCGCGGATCGAGTGCCAAGTGATCGATGGGACACCTAGACCGAGCTCGGCGGCAAGGGCGGATTGGGTTTCCAGCCCCCGCCCAGACAGTGATGCAAGGGTGCCCGATGCCCCTGAGAATTGGACATTGAGCACCCGCGGCGAAAGCTGTTCCAGCCGCTCTGCGTGGCGATCGAACCCAGACAGCCAAGTTGCGGCCTTATATCCGAAGGTCACAGGCAGGGCGTGCTGCATGTGGGTCCGGCCTGCCATCGGCGTGTCGCGATGAGTCCGTGCCAGCCCTGCAAGCGCGCTACGCACCCCCTCGACCCGCCGAGCGACAAGCTCCAAACCATCCCGGATCTGCAGAACCGTAGCCGTGTCCATGATATCCTGGGTTGTCGCCCCCCAGTGCAAATACTTACCAGCCTCTCCCGCCGTCGCTGAAAGCTGCTCGACAATGGGCAGTATCGGGTATCCGACGATTTCGGTTTCACGCGCCAGCCGGTCGTGATCGAGAGGCTGGAGGGAAGCGGCCGCAATTCCGTCGGCCGCCTCCGCGGGGATCAACCCTAGACCGGCCTGCGCCCGCGCCAATGCCACCTCTACCTCGGTACAGGCGGCCAGGTAGCGTTCCGAACAGAAGATCGCGCGCATTTCGTCGTCGCTGAAACTGCGGCCCCATATGGGAGAGTCGAGCGCTGTCACGGTTTTTGGCAAGTAGCTTGTCACGGGTGCAGATCCTTCGGTCATTTATGTCCTACTCCGCCGGTCTCACGGCATAAGGAACCTCGATGCCATTTTCCTCGAAATATCTGATCGCGCCCGGATGGTAGGGCATGACCGTGTTCATCGCGACGTTCTCAAGCAAGGTTTCCTTTGCCGAGCCATGTGTCGCTAGAAGCGCGTCGTGGTTCTCGAAGATCGCCTTGGTGATCTCGTATGCCAGGCTCTCAGGCATGTCCTTTGACGCGAAGGCGATGTTCCACATTCCGAACGTTTTCACTGGCTCATCAAGCGAAGAGTATGTGGCTGCAGGAATTTCCATGATTTGTGCATAGGGCACGCTTTCCTGGAGCTTTGCGATTTCATCGTCGTTCAGACCGAAGATCACGGAGGGCTGCAGCGCCTCGAGCTCCGAGAAGGCGGACATCGGCAAGCCTGCGGCGGTCGCCACCGCATCTAGGCGGCCATCGGCCAATTGTGACGTCTGGTCGCCGATCGGACCGTTCTGAACGTTGACATTCAATCCAAGCGCTTCGAACCAACGCTCCCAATATGTGCCGCCGGTGCCTCCCTTGGGGCCTGTGCCGATGGTCTTGCCGTCGAAGTCGGACACCTTGACGATCCCTGACCTCGCAAGCGCAGCGGCCTGAAAGGGGGTCACATACATCGGGAAAAGTGCGCGAACGCCATCGTATTTTGTGCCGAGATCCATGTCCATTTCGCCCTGAATCGCCTCAAAGGCCGGGCCCAGGGTCGTGAGACCGACGTCGACGCGCTGCTTGTTGACCAGCACGAGGTTCTGAAGCGGTCCCTGAGTCTGCTGCGTCGAGGCAGGAACACCCAGCGCGCTGGAGATCACGCTGGCCACGCCTTGGCCGTAGATCGCATAAGTGCCTCCGGGCGAAGCGGTGGCAACCACAATGTTGCCGGGCCAATTGCTGCGGTCCGCGTCCTGCGCAAAGGCGGTGGTTCCGGCCAGTACCGCGACTAGCGACAGGCCGATAAGATTTCTGCGTTTCATGGATAGTCCTCCCTTTGAAAATCAAACAGTCTTAGTTCCGCGCCCCGTCCCGCCCGTACGAGCGAGCCTGAGGGCGATGAGCGCCGCGCCGACGGCGACGCCCGCGAGGTCGGTGTAGATATCCCCGGCAATCAGAAGCAGGGCGGTCACACCAAATCCGATCCGCCAGAAGCCGCTAAGCGTTCCGGCGAACCAGCCGCCGCTGGCGGTGGCAAGCGCCCACACGCCAAGCAAGGCGGTGGCTGTCGTCCGAACGATTTCCCATACGGACCCGTTCATCAGCACCCCTTGGTTGTGGATGAAGAGAAAGGGAACGATGAATGCCGCCAGACCATACTTCACGGCCTTGAACGACGTTTTCCAGGGATCACCGCCCGCCAGCGCGGCGCCCGCAAAGGCCGAGAGCGCGATTGGTGGCGTGATCGTCGAGATGACTGCATAGTAGAAGATGAATAGGTGCACCGGCAGGACATCCAGCCCGATCCGTTGCAAGGATGGAGCAACCACCGATGCTGCGATGGCATAAGCAGCAGTTGTCGGCATGCCCATTCCTAGGATCAGCGCGATGACCATGGCAAACACCAGCGCCAGGAACTCGCTTTGCCCTGCGACCCCGAGAAGCATGGCCGAAAACCTTCCGCCAAGACCGGTCAGCCCGATCACACCAACGACAATCCCTGCGCAGGCGCAAACGGCTGCTAGTTGAAGACACTGACGCGCCCCGATGCTCAACGCTTCGAGGATATCCTGCACAGTGCCTCGGATCGCCGCAGACATTCCATCGGTCCGGGCAGCAAGGGCTGCAACGGCAAGCGTCGCTGAGCCAGTGCCCATCGCAATGATGCCATGTGTATTTGCGGAAAGATAAGGCACCGCCAAGACAGTCACCAGGACCGTCGCGACCGGCACAGCCAACAGCCGACTATCAAGACCCATCCGTTGCTGCAGCATGACGAGAACCGCGATGGCAATGCCCCATGAACCGGCAGAGATGATAGAGAATCCGGCAAATAGAAAGATGATCAACAAGGCGAGCGGAGCCAGCATAAAGCCGTCCTTGGCCATTGGCTTCAGATCGGGCAGTTCCGAGCTGGGGAGACCTTCAATACCTTCCTTGCGCGCTTCGAGATCGATCTGGATATAGACTGCGAAGTAATACAACACGCAGGGTATCAGTGCCGCAACGATGATCTCAGTGTAGGGGATGCCTGTGATTTCCGCCATGATGAACGCACCCGCTCCCATGATCGGTGGGGTCAGTTGCCCTCCTGTCGACGCCGCCGCTTCGATCCCACCTGCACTGGTGGGCTTGTAGCCGACACGCTTCATCACCGGGATGGTAAAGGTACCCGACGCGACCACGTTCGCCACACCGCTGCCCGAGATCATCCCGAACAGAATGGAGCCGAACAGCGATACCTTCGCGGGTCCCCCGCGCATCCGCCCGAAACAGGCGAAGGCCAGGTTCATAAAAAAATCGCCGACTTTCGAAACTTGGAGAAATGCCGCAAACAACACAAAGAGCACGATGTACTTCGCCGCCGCGGCAGTGGCGATCCCAAACACGCCCTCCATCGAATAGACGAAGGTCGAGAACTCATCGACCCCAAAGCCCCTGTGATAAAGCACGCCCGGCAACCAAGGCCCAACGAAGCCGTAGACGATAAAGATACTCGCAAGGACCGGCAGGGCTACCCCTGCCGTGCGCCGGGTGAATTCGATAACGACGATGATCCCGGCCAAGGCAGCCACGACGTCCCCTGCCGTCGGCAGGACACCCGTGCGGATGATCAACTCATCCAGATTCCACAAGATATAAAGCGAAGCGAAGATTGCCAGACCTGAGAGCAGGAAGTCAAACGCGGGGACTTTGTCACCCGCTTTTCCGAAGGGGGCATAGAGCGCGAAGGCTATAACCGCGGCGATATTGACATGCAGGACACGAAACACCCAAGCGTCAAGCTGGAAGAAATTGAGCACCAACAGGTGAAAGACAGAGTACAGAACACAGAGGGCGGCGACCATCGCTGTCTGCCATCCGCTCAGGTTCCGGATTTTGGACCCAAAGTCGAAAGTTTCGGCGTCCCGTGTCGCGTCTTCATTATACGCTTCGTTCTGCCCCGGTTTTATCTCGGTCATGCATTCCCCCCGCAGCAGCGTTCGAGCTTATATGTTCGGACATACTACTTTGTTCGTACATACTATGATATCTGGAATTCTGTCAAGTCGGGCTGTATGGAACAAGAATGTCTCGTCAACCAATCTATGCCGTCCTTGCCGATGAACTGGTGCGCGACATCAGAACGGGTCTCTACCCGCTCGGATCCTTGTTGCCGACAGAAATTGAAATGGCGGAAGACCGGGGGCTTTCCCGCTCCACCGTCCGTGCAGCACTCGGACGGTTGGTGCAGCTCGGATTAGTGACGCGCCAGAAAGGCGTCGGAACGCGAGTAACGTCGATCGAGCCGGGCAGCTACAATCCCTCGACAACCTCGATTGAAGAACTTGCACATTTCGGCGCCGCGACACACAGGACGTTGCTTGGCATCGAAGAAGTCACGCTTGATATGACCCTTGCGAAACGGCTCGGCGTCCCGGCGGGCAGCCGCTGGTTTCGCGTCCGCACGCTACGTTCGGACATCAAGACCGCAGCTCTGCCGATTTGTTTTACTGAGAATTATATCGATATCGAGCTGCCGGGTGTGATCCACGATATCGGCGACTACTCGGAGCTCATCGCGACCCGCATCGCCAGCAGATACGGCAGTGTGGTCGATGAAGTCCGCCAGGTGATCCGGCCACGGATTCTCGATGAGGAACTTTGCAGCCTCCTGCGGACTGCTCCAAACGAACTCGCACTTGAAATACGGCGACAATATTGCTCGGCTGGGCGGCTGATTTATGTCAGCCTAAGCCAACATCCCGCAGACCGGTTCGAATATCACATGTCCCTCAATCGCTAGGCTGGGCTCTTTTTTCGGGTTTGTGTCTCTCAAGCCACGCGTAGGGTTAATGAGGGAGCCCGTTGAGCTATCCTAGTCCTACGTTTGAAAGGAGCCTTGCTCAAGGGTGAGGTTACCTTGGCCATGATGCTGCTGCGGCAGAGTGAATAAATTCAACCGCACCGCCCACCGACAGAACCTCACGACGGCCGGTACAGGAACCGCCCCCCGGCGGCAATGATGTGCCATTAGCCAAGCCTACCCCCCATACACTGCAACGTTGCAGCGCCGCACGTTGTAATCTGTATCATCGCACGGGTATCGGCATCCGCAGCACTGTCTCAAGGCTCCTATTACGCATTTGGCCTGCTGGCGGTGACAACCTATGATGGCGTCGGTATTTCTGAAGAAGATCGGAACCGAGATCGTGTCACCGTCGAGGCTCCGCAAGGCACATTGTCCCTGTCCAAGACAGTTCGCAATGTGACGCAAAGTACACCCGAGGGTGTCAGCAACGGCGCGGGCGCTGGAGATGTGCTCGAGTATAGGATCTACTTCGAGAATACTGGGACGCTGCCGGCATCCGACATCCAGATATTCGACAGAACGCCGCCCTACACGGTCTTGGCCGGTCCGGTGCCGAGCCCCGTGACGATTTCAGGTGGAGTCACCTGATCTATTCTATCGCCGACCGCAAATAGCCCCGGCTATTCGGGTGACCTTCGTTGGGAATGCTCCGGCTTGTATCCCGCGGGGGCACAAGGTGCCGTGAGCTTCCAAGTGAGAGTCTCTCCCTAAAAGGAGGAGGTACGCCGCGTTCACAAGCTCTGCCTCTTGGCCTTTAGCATTCCTGATGGGAGCTAGATCTGCGGACATTCGGTCTCCAACAGTCTTGCGCGGTCCGGTGCAGACAGATGCCAGGTCTTTCCCGAGATGTATGCGTCGAGAATGTCTTGTTCCGGCAAGCCCATGAAACGATAAACAGAACGACCGAGTTTGCACTAGGCCCGGCATCGGAGATCGGCGAGATGTGAGGCTACGAGCGAAAAGTAACTTTTTCTCAGTGTCTTAGAGCTAGAAAAGATCGACAACATTCTACCCGAAACTGACCTACGATACTTCCGCCGCAACCCCAGCATCCTCCAACTGCTCCCGATCGGGAAGATCGTGCAGACTCTCCAATCCGAAGGCGACGAGGAACTGCTCGGTGGTCACGAAGATGTAAGGCGCCCCGCGCCGGGGCGACCTCGGCCCGGTCCCGATCAGGTCGCGGCTGATCTCTTGGCCGAGGATATCCTTCAGCCTATCGCGGGTGACCGGCTGGTGAAAGGTGATGGCGGCCAGCACCGCGATGTCGAATTCGCTCAGGTCCAGCAATTGATCCCCGACATCCGCCGCTGCGCGGATCGCGGGCGCGTAGGCGGCCCGCGTCTGGAACATCCAGCCGCCGGCGACTTGAGCGATCTCGAAGGCGCGCCCTTCCAGATCGGCGGCAAGGTCCTCGACCAGCTGATCGACCGACACCTCCTGCCCCACTACCCGGGCGAAATCTTCGCGCGGCACAGGGCAGGCAGAGGCGAAGAGCACCGCCTCGATCCGGCGCATCCATTCCCGCCAGCGCAACTCTGGCGGCAGGTCGGGCAGCTCGCAATCCAAATCAGGGTCAGAGCGATCCTTCGCCATCGCTACAGCCCGTAGAGCCGGAAGGTGTCGCGCCCGGTCAGCTCGCGCACAGCGCCGAGTTCGACCAGCCGGCCGCAGAGCCGCCGCGCGGTGCGATCCGGCAAAGGCAAGGCCGAAGGCGCCACGGCATCGCGGGTCAGGAACATCTCGACCGCGTCGCCCGCCTCCTTGGCCCGCAGCCAGCTGCAGCACAAGATGTTCCCAACCAAGCGCCTGAGCCAAGGCCGCGTCCGCAAGGATTAACGCAGCCACATCGGCGCGCGGCCCCTCGCGCAATAACGCCTCCAACACCATCGCGGCCCGGGTCACCGGCAACCCTTTCCCCGCATCAAGCCACCCGGCAATCGAGCCCGGTTCGAGGGTCGGCAAGGGTCGGCCTAGAGCTTTGATCGACACCGGTCGCTCCACCGCGCGCCGCCAGGCGAGGCAGATCGCGCCCGTCGGTCCGGGCAAATCTCCGGGTGTCGCGTTGCCCTTTAATCTGAGACGCGACGCGTTTGGCGACAATTTTTGCCCTTAATTGTGAGATACGGCTGTCATGGGGCCCCTGTTTCTCGCGCACCTTTGCGCGATGTGATCAACCGCGGCAAGCAATCGAGGCTCCTTCTCGAAGGCGCGCAAGAGAGCAACCCTTGCATAGTCGTCGATGCTTTTGCTGACGATGGCTGCCTTAGCCAAGGGATGAGATCGAGCGGCGGCGATTGCGGCGAGGCAGAACAGCCTAACTTCCGATCTGGGGTTCTGGACAGCGAACGACGGATCCCCGCGGAAGGTTTTGAGTGACATGGCAAAGGTGACCGCGCGCATTGCGCGCCGAAGTTGCTTGGGGCCGCGCGAGCGCGCGGCGCACTCAAGCATCTCTGCCCCGCGGCGCGCTCGGTATATCAGTTTTCCAGATATTTGTTCCTCACGGAGTTTGCCAAGGGTCTGCACAAGTCTCGTCCCGCAAACTTGGCAGTCAAATGCCCAGGCCCGCCTCCAATGCCTGAGCGAAAGACCCTCTCTGGCGCATTGCATGCAATGCTGGAATGGCATCTGAGCCGTCAGCGAGGCTTCTCGTGGCGTCATTGCCGGAAAGGTCAAAGATCGAACAACATCTGGGTTAACCCGTGCGGCGTTGGCAATCTTCGCCGCCGCAGCCGCGTCGACGTTGAAGTCCAAGGCGGTGCCATGCGCGGTATCGATTCTGAGATGAGCCAGTAGTTCCGCATCATCACAGTAGTTGGCCGCCGCCAGCCGAGACAACCAACCTGACAACAACTCGTCTGGCAGCGGCGCGACAGTCTTGGGCAGCGGGTGCGGCTTCACACCCGGGACTTCTGGAGCCGCCGATGGGGGTTCGCATGGCGCGACCAAACCGGCGTCCATTTTGCGATTGCGTCATCGGTGATGCATTCCTCGCCTGTGATAATGGCGTCGATGGAAAGATCCTTGACCAGAGCGAAGATGCGCGAGGTCACCCCACCGGTCAGTGCCAAGACCTGCTTGAGAGATTTGACCTTCAGGTTGGACTTCTTTTCCAGTGGCATGGCAGCAATAAGGGTCTGGATCATGTCCGAGAACTCGGCATCGTCGCGCCAGTTTGGCAGATGATGTTCGTCCAGCCGTCGGGCAAGCTGGATATCACCGCGAATAGCATCGACGGCCTCGCTGACCCCAAGGCAGACCAGTGACACCTCGAGTTCATTGCTGAGATACCGCAGGACATTGAGAAATCGGCGCTGTTCGCGGTGGGTCCCGGCCAAGAGATTGTGGACCTCGTCGATCATGATCATCCGCAGGCCAAGGTCGCGTAAGAGCGCGATGACACGGACTTCGAGGGAAGCCACATTTTGAGCGCGGGCGCTAAGAGCCGTCGCCGGGGCGCCGACGGCGGCCAGGATGTGCAGGTAAAACCGCCGTTCATCAGGTGCGGGCGGCGCTTGCAACAGCAGAAGCGGTGTGCGGGTGATGCCCGACGCCGGATCGTATTCTGGTGCGTACTTGCGCGACAGGTTTCGGGCAATCATCGTCTTTCCGATCCCGGAGGCGCCATGCACAAGAAGCCCAGGCATACGGGTTTGTCGTGGCGCTTCGATCATGCCCTG
>NZ_LWEX01000102.1 GCF_001634885.1 Sulfitobacter sp. HI0040
GCATAGAGGTCCGGACCGGGGGCCAGCCCCCGGACCCCCGAAGTATTTCGGATCATGAGAAGGGGAATGGCGCGCGGGCGCGCGGAAATCGGAGAGTAGCGAGAGGGGGGATTTTGGTGGGTCGTGAGAGGCTCGAACTCCCGACATCTTCGGTGTAAACGAAGCGCTCTACCAACTGAGCTAACGACCCGCCGGGGTGTCTTAGCCCGAGCAGGTGGCGGGCTTCAAGCCCTTTATGACAAGAGTTCCTGCCTTCCGCCCGATACGCGGTAGACGACCCCCTGCCCGCCGCCCATATCTCGCAGCCGTTCGGGGGTCGATCCGGTCAGCAGAAGCCGCAGCATCCGGCTGGTGATCCCATGGGTCACGACGATGGCGGGCGTTGTAAGATCGGCGAGGAACCCCTCACACCGGCGCGCCAAGGCGCCGAACCCCTCACCGCCCGGTGCCAGTTCGTAGAGGGCAAAACCGTCCTCTGCGCCTGTTTCGGCCATCAGTTCGGCCCGATCCCGGCCCGCCCAGGTGCCAAGGCCGATTTCGCGCAGACGGTCATCGGTATGTATTTCATCGATCAAACCGTCGAGCGCCAGCGCCGCCGTGCGAAAGGCCCTGCCCTGCGGGCTGGAGATCGCGCGATAGCCGGTCAGGTCGAGGCGGGACAGTAGGGCGCGCTGGCGCGCGGCCTGAGCCACCCCTTCGGGCGTCAGGGTGCTGTCGAAACTGCCCTGCAGCCTGCCGGTGGCATTCCATTCCGTTTCGCCGTGGCGCAGGATCAGAAGTTCGGGAAAGTCTCTCAATCCGGCGTCTCTGCACGGGGACCGGGATGGATAGCAGGCCGGTCAACAAAAAGGGTGGATGGTGGGTGATAAGAGATTTGAACTCCTGACATCTTCGATGTGAACGAAGCGCTCTACCACTGAGCTAATCACCCGTGCCGTGCGAATTACTGAATCGCCGCCTCTCTTGCAAGGGGGGTGGCAGGATTTTGCCCTATCAGTCGCTATCGCCCTTGCCTTCTTCGCCCATGTCTTCCGGCTTTGCCTTGTCGGCCCCGAGGGACTGGCGCAGCTTGATGGTCAGGATACGCGCGTTGGCAAGCTTGCGCTCCTTGCGAATCTTGACGCGGCCGAGCGGCGGCAGGGCCAGTTCGCGGTTATCGGCCAGCGCCTCGGCCAGCACGTACAGCGCGGCTTCGACGACCGGCTTGGCGATCTTCTTCTTGGTGCCCGAACGTTCCACCACGGCGTCGACCAACTGCTTGCGCCGCATGACCGGCCCCATGATGACGGACTTGGGGCTTTCGACCACCGCGGCTTCGGCCCGTTTCGCCGCGACCGGCGTTGCGCCGTCGAGCGCCGACAGAGGTGCCTCCGCAGGCGCAGCGGATTTCGGCGTTTTCGCAGATGCCGCGGCCTTGGCCGCCGACGCAGCGGTTTTCGATTTGGTGCGGGGTTTGGGTGTGGATTTCGCCGATGTGCTCATGCTCTGCCTCGCCTGATGTTGTTTTCGTTATAGCGGCAATCTAGCGAGACGGGGCGAGAATTTCCATTGAATTGAGAACAGCTGCCTCAATGTCAGCGGTGCGCACAGAAAAGGGCGCCCGCCGGATGGCGGACGCCCTTTCGATTGTCGTGAGGCCGGGTCAGTGCGTGGTGGCTGAGCCACCTTCGGAAGATTTGGCCTTCAGCGCCGCCGCGGCGGCAGCTTCTTCCGCCGCCTCGTCCCAGTCAATTTCCTCCGGCTTGCGCACCAGCGCGTGCTCCAGCACTTCGGAGACATGGGCAACCGGAATGATCTTCAACCCCTCTTTCACGTTGTCCGGAATATCCGGCAGATCCTTCTCGTTCTCTTCCGGGATCAGCACCGTCTTGATGCCGCCCCGCAGTGCCGCGAGCAGTTTCTCCTTCAACCCGCCGATCGGCATGGCGTTGCCGCGCAGCGAAACCTCACCCGTCATCGCGATGTCCTTGCGGACGGGAATCTGGGTCAGCACCGACACGATGGAGGTCACCATGGCCAGACCGGCAGAGGGCCCGTCCTTCGGCGTCGCACCGTCCGGCACGTGGACGTGGATGTCCAAAGTGTCGAACTTCGGCGGCTTGACCCCGATCTTCGGCGAGATCGAGCGCACGTAGCTTGATGCCGCGTCGATGCTTTCCTTCATCACGTCGCCCAGCTTGCCGGTGGTCTTCATCCGGCCCTTGCCCGGCAGGCGCAGCGCCTCGATCTGGAGCAGCTCGCCCCCGACAGAGGTATAGGCCAGCCCGGTCACCACGCCGATCTGGTCGTCCTTTTCGGCCAAACCGTAGCGATGCTTTCGCACGCCGAGGAAATCGCCGAGATTCTCATCCGTCACGGTGATTGACTCGTCCTCTTTCTTGACGATGCGGGTCAGGGACTTCCGCGCCACTTTCGCGATCTCACGCTCAAGGTTCCGAACGCCGGCCTCCCGGGTGTAGTAGCGGATCATGTCGGTCAGCGCCGAATCCTCGATGCTGAACTCCTTGGCCTTCAGGCCGTGGTTCTTGATCTGCTTCTGCACCAGATGCTGCTTGGCGATCTCGCGCTTTTCGTCCTCGGTGTAGCCCGACAGGGGAATGATCTCCATCCGGTCGAGAAGCGGGCCGGGCATATTGTAGCTGTTCGACGTGGTCAGGAACATGACGTTCGACAGGTCGTATTCCACTTCGAGATAGTGGTCCACGAAGGTCGAGTTCTGTTCCGGGTCGAGCACTTCGAGCATGGCCGAAGCCGGGTCGCCACGGAAATCCTGACCCATCTTGTCGATCTCGTCGAGCAGGATGAGCGGGTTCGTGGTCTTCGCCTTCTTCAGCGCCTGGATGATCTTGCCGGGCATGGAGCCGATGTAGGTCCGGCGGTGGCCCCTGATCTCGGATTCGTCGCGCACGCCGCCAAGGCTGATGCGGATGAATTCGCGACCCGTCGCCTTCGCCACGGATTTACCCAAGGATGTCTTACCGACGCCCGGAGGGCCGACAAGGCACATGATTGGGCCTTTCATCTTCGTCGAACGCTGCTGAACGGCGAGGTATTCGACGATCCGCTCCTTGACCTTTTCCAGACCGTAGTGGTCGTCATCCAGCACCTTCTGCGCTTTCGACAGGTCCTTTTTCACGCGGCTCTTCACGCCCCACGGAATGGACAGCATCCAGTCGAGGTAGTTGCGCACCACGGTGGCCTCGGCGCTCATCGGGCTCATGTTCTTGAGCTTCTTGAGTTCCGCTTCGGCCTTTTCCTTGGCTTCCTTGCTCAGCTTGGTCTCATTGATGCGGGCTTCGAGTTCGGCAACCTCGTTCTTGCCGTCCTCGCCGTCGCCCAGCTCATGCTGGATCGCCTTCATCTGTTCGTTGAGGTAATACTCGCGCTGCGTCCGCTCCATCTGGGATTTCACGCGGGTCTTGATCTTCTTCTCGACCTGCAGCACGGACATTTCGCCCTGCATCAGGCCATAGACCTTCTCCAGCCGCTCGCTCACGCTGAGCGTTTCCAGAAGGTCCTGTTTCTGTTCGACTTCGATGCCGAGGTGACCGGCCACGAGGTCCGCCAGACGTGCAGGCTCAGCGGATTCGCTGACGGCACTCAGGGCTTCTTCGGGAACGTTCTTCTTGACCTTGGCGTAGCGCTCGAATTCATCGGCGACCGAACGCAGCAATGCCTGCGTCGTTGCCGCGTCGCCGGGCATCTCTGTCAGGTATTCGGCGCGAGCCTCGAAAAAATTGTCGTTGTCGAGATATTCGGTGATCCGCACACGCGCCTGCCCTTCGACAAGCACCTTCACGGTGCCGTCGGGCAGTTTCAGCAGTTGCAGGACGTTGGCCAGCACACCGGCCTTGTAGATGCCGCTGGAATCGGGGTCGTCATCACCGGGGTCGATCTGGCTGGACAGCAGAATCTGCTTGTCGTCGGCCATGACCTCCTCCAGCGCGCGCACCGATTTGTCGCGCCCCACGAAAAGCGGCACGATCATATGCGGGAAAACCACGATATCGCGCAGCGGCAAGACCGGGTAGGATGCGTTGAGAGGCTCTAACATGCTCTTATCCTTATGTTAGCAAGACGATCCGGGCCCCTGTATCAGGCAGCCTCCGCGTCTCCTGTTTCGGTTAGATATCTGTGTACCCGTCCGAGTGGTTTCAATCCCCCGCCGGGGGGAGGTCGATGCAACATGCCGCCCCGGCGGGTCCGTTGCAAGAATGGATCGCCCTCGGGCGCGCCTAAAGTTAACGTGGTCCGGGCATGAACCAGCCCGCGGGGCCGCGCGTTCTTGTGCGGCCCCAGGGTGCATCGCGATTACTGCGCCGCGATGTCCTGAAGCGTCGGATAATCGGTATATCCTTCGCGTCCGCCCCCGTAGTAGGTATCTGAATCGCCCTCGTTCAACGGGGCGTCGCGTTCCAGCCTTTCGGCCAAATCGGGGTTCGCGATATAGGGCCGTCCGAAGGCCACCAGATCGGCCTTGCCCTCTTCGACAGCATCAATCGCCATCTGCCGGTCGTAGCCGTTGTTGGCCATATAGGGCCCTTCGAAGATCTTGCGCAGCGAGGCGAGGCTTTCGCCTTCTTCAAGTTCACGCGAGCCGCCCGTCGCCCCTTCGACGAGGTGCAGATAGGCGAGGTTGAAGCGGTTCAGCTCGCGCACGACATATTCAAAGGTTTCCTGCGGATCCTCGTCCGAAATGCCATTGGCGGGCGAGAAGGGCGACAGACGCAGGCCGGTGCGGTCCCCGCCCCAGACCTTTGTGACGGCCTCCAGCACTTCCATCAGCAGCCGCGCCCGGTTTTCGACGGAACCGCCATATGAATCGTCGCGCTTGTTCGTCGCGGTCTTCAGGAACTGGTCCAGCAGATAGCCATTGGCCCCGTGCACCTCGACCCCGTCGAAGCCCGCTTTCTTCGCCATTTCGGCGGCGTGCACGTAGTCAGCGACCACGCGGGGCATCTCTTCGGTTCGCAGTGCACGCGGCTCCGATGTCGGCTCGAATCCATTTGCGGTGAAGGTCTTTACATCGGCGGCAATGGCCGAGGGCGCGACCGGGGCATTGCCCTCGGGCTGCAGCGACGTATGGCTGATGCGGCCGACGTGCCAGAGCTGCAGGACGATTTTCCCGCCCTCGGCATGGACCGCGTCGGTCACTTTCTTCCACGCGGCGACCTGCCCGTCGGTATGGATGCCGGGGGTCTGGAAATACCCCTTCCCTTCCGGCGAGATCTGGGTGGCCTCCGTGATGATGAGACCCGCGCCCGCACGCTGGGCATAGTAATCGACATGCATCTGCCCCACCTCTCCGGTGTCGTTGTCGGCGCGGTTCCGGGTGAGCGGGGCCATCACCACGCGGTTCTTCATCTCGATCGAACCGGCGGTATATGGCGTGAAAAGCTTTGCGGACATTACGGTCTCCTTTTGCATTGCGTAGGCTCGCAAGTAAGCGCGACGGGCGGCAGGACAAGGGAACGCATGGCCGCCAGTCGGTTGGGACAAGGCTCCTGCCACTCTGGTCGGGAAAAGACTTGATCATCGCAGCGGGCGCGGGAAAGGTTCTGGCGTGGCAGGGCAGATCGAAAGAAGGCAGGACGGCACGTGACACAAGGCACAACGACGAACGCGAGAAGCCGCGACCAGCAGCAATACAATCAGGCCCGCGACCTGTCGCACGGGGATCTGCTCGCCCATGCGGCGAAGACAACGGGCCGCCCGGTGCTGGAACTGGTCAAGGACTTCCGCACCATGGCCCGGCCGCCCAGTCGCCTGAACCTCGCCGAATATCTGCGCAACGGGCTGCATCATCCGGACCGGACCGATCCCGCCATGCGCGCGCAATATATCTCCAACAACCTGCACTGGCCCATCACGCATTTGTGCAACAATCAGGGCTGGACCGGCGCCGCCGAGGATAAGGTCGTGGCCGCCACCCTGCTTTCGGCAGCGGGCGTCACCGTCCCCGAAACCCTCGCCGTGATCGACCGCTCCCCCCGTATCTATCCCGGCATCGACAAGCTCGCCACGGCGGAGGACCTGCGCGCCTTCCTGAGCCGAAATCCCACAGGCGGGATCTTCGGCAAGATCGTGGACGGGATGGTCAGCCTCGGCGCCTTCCGCGTCGAGGCGGCGGACGATACCCATGTGCAATGCACCGGCCTGCCCGCGCTGACCTATGATACCTTCATGACGGATATCGTGGGCGACAATGCCTATGTGCTTCAGCGCCGTCTCGATACCCACAGCGCCCTTACTCCCTATGCGAGCGCACTGGCGACGGTGCGGATGGTCAACCTCGTACAGGACGACGGGGTTTTTTGCCCCATGGCGATCATCAAGCTGCCACAGGGCGGGAACATCGCGGACAACTTCTGGCGCGGCGGAAACCTCGCCTGCTCCATCGACGTGGACAGCGGGAAGATCGAAACGGTGGCGCGCCGCGCGGGGCCGGAGGTCGAATTTTTGCCCGATCATCCGGACACGCCCGGCCTGCTGGGGATGACCCTGCCGCTGTGGGACGAGTTGCGCGAGATGAACGCGCGTGCGGCCCTGACATTCGCACCGATCCGCTATCAGTCAACCGACATCGCGATCACCGATGCCGGCCCCGTTGTTGTCGAACTCAACTACGGGGGCGGCTTCGACCTGCCGCAATACGCCAGCGGCAGGGGGCTGCTCACCCCCGAGGTGCGCGCCTTCTTCGAAAGCTTCGGCTATGACTTCGATGCCCGGCCGAAACGGCGCAACCTCATCTCCCGGCTGCTGCGCCGGAAATAGCTGTCCGCGGCGTCAGAGCGGTTCGATATCGCCCGCCGCGCGCATGGCATGGAAATCGGCCTGCCAAGCCTCGAACCGCCCGGCGGCGATGGCCTGCCGCATGCCTGCCATGATCTCCTGATAGTAATGCAGGTTGTGCCATGTCAGCAGCATGGAGGAGATGATCTCCTGACTGCGGAAGACGTGATGCAGATAGGCCCGGCTGTAGCTGCGGCAGGCAGGGCAACTGCAACCCTCATCCAGCGGGCGCGGATCGTCCTGATGCCGCGCGTTCTTGATGTTCAGCACGCCATGGCGGGTAAAGACCTGCCCCGTCCGGCCCGAGCGCGAGGGCAGCACGCAGTCCATCATGTCGATGCCGCGCGCCACGGCGCCGACGATATCATCGGGTTTGCCCACGCCCATCAGGTAACGCGGCTTGTCCTGCGGCAGCTGCTCCGGCGCGTGGTCGAGGCAGGCGAACATCGCCTCCTGACCTTCGCCCACCGCCAGCCCGCCCACGGCGTAGCCGTCAAAGCCGATCTCGCGCAGCGCCTCGGCGCTTTCCCGGCGCAGGTCCTCCTCCAGCCCGCCCTGCTGGATGCCGAAGAGCATATGGCCCGGGCGGCTGCCGAAGGCTGCCTTGCTGCGGGCGGCCCACCGCATGGAAAGCTCCATGCTGGCGGCGATCCGGTCCCGCTCTGCGGGAAGCGCGGGGCATTCATCGAAGCACATCACGATGTCAGAGCCCAGAAGTGCCTGAATCTCCATAGACCGTTCCGGCGTGATCTCATGCTTCGAGCCGTCGATATGGCTTTTGAAGGTCACGCCCCGTTCCGTCAGCTTGCGCAGGCTCGCAAGGCTCATGACCTGAAAGCCGCCGCTGTCGGTCAGGATCGGCTTTTGCCAGTTCATGAAATCATGCAGCCCGCCAAGGGCGGCGACCCGTTCGGCAGTGGGGCGCAGCATCAGGTGATAGGTATTGCCCAGCAGGATATCCGCCCCGGTTTCCGCGACGCTTTCGGGCAGCATGGCCTTCACCGTGGCGGCGGTGCCCACGGGCATGAAGGCGGGGGTGCGGATGTCGCCCCGCGGGGTGTGAATGACGCCCGTGCGGGCCTTGCCGTCCCGCGCGGTCAGATCGAAGCCGGTGCCTGCCATTGGGTCTCCTTTCATGGTGGCGATGGCCTACGCGCTGCGCTGCGAACTTGCAATCGGGCACGCCCGGGCCCACCCTGCCGGTAACCCCCGCAGGATAGGAGAAGCCGAAGGTGACGCACCGGCCC
>NZ_LWEX01000103.1 GCF_001634885.1 Sulfitobacter sp. HI0040
CGGTCTTTGCGCCAACCTCCAATTCCATCAGCCTTTCGGCGGCAAAACCGATCATATCTCGAAGAAGATCGGCATCCGCGCTCTTCTCGACAAGCTCTTTCAGGTCCATCATAGGTTTGGTCATCGGGGTCTTCCTTCGGTTCAGGTTGATGTTCGCAACCCGACCTTACCGAAAATTCACCGATGACCACCGCGCCTTTGATGACGTCCTACGGCGCCTCATGAAGGGCGCGGACGCCACCAAAAGCGCTACCAGAAGTTACACCTCTCCCTGGGACAGGACCTGCTCGACATGTTTAGCGGCCGCATGGGGTTCCCGTCAGAAATTGTCGATGATCCTCTCCTTACTATGGTGTCTCCCGAAGGCGAACCGTTCCCGCATGCCGAAGAACGTCGGGTCATGTATGTGGCTATGACACGGGCCCGGAAAACCCTGACGCTCATGGGCGCCGCCTCTCGGCAATCGACTTTCATCGCCGAGTTGGTGGATGACGATGCGTACGGGCTTGGGGCAGACAAGACAGAAGACCTCCCGACCTGTACGTGCGGTGATTGCGGCGGGCATCTGTTTGCAGTGCCCCGAAAAGACGGTGGAACATTTTACCGATGTGAACATGTCGAGCTCTGCGGCAACACGCTCCCGAGCTGCCCCGACTGTGGCGTCGGCATACCCGTCAGGTCGGAAGATGGGCGGTCGTCCGACTGCCGCTGCGGTGCGACCTTCCAAGCCTGTCCGGTCTGCGCCGATGGCTGGCTGGTTGAGCGCAGCGGTCGTTATGGTCGCTTCCTTGGGTGCGTGAAATTCCCAAGATGCAATGGCAAAGGGAGACTTTAAACGGAATACCCTACATAATGTCGGTTTTCGTGAAACGGGCCCCTCCGGTAAACCTGTTGAAATCGGTGAGTTCAATGTGAAAAATGCGGAGCTGAAGTTTAAATGACCGATTTAGATCATAGCTTCCTTGACAGACTGTACGCTGTAGCATCTGATCCAGAGCATTCTGGAGGGTGGATTAGCGCACTGTTCAGCATCGTTGCGCCCCCTACGCCCTATCTGCCCCGCGAACTATCTTTTCCCGAACAAAGAGAAGCGTTCTTCTACCTTCTGGAACGGCTTTTGCGGGAAGGGAAAGTGCTGTTGACACCTCCCGCGTTGCTGGAAGATCACGAACCCTATTACTGGGTTATTGCAGATGGTTACAGCGACAATAAGCCTATGCGTCCGGTAGAGCGCGTCCCTGACGGTGGCCCATGCCGTTTCCGCGTTTGGGACGTTCCGATTGAGAAGCAAATCGCCTATATTCGAGAAACTTTCCCCACGAGCGTCACCGACGACCGTGACTTCGAGTTGACGGCCTATTGGTTTGATGGACGCTGTCCATGGATCGGCTGGATAGATTCGGAAACCGGGGTGCTGTGGGCTTCTTGAGGGTTTTCATGATCCGTCGTCTGCTGAAAGCACTCCTCGTCCTTAATCGACATTCCCCAAGTGGCCTGCCTTCTGACGTGAAGATCGCCTGACTGCGCTTAACGGGCTGATGCTCTTGGACAAATTCGTCATGGAGAGTTTGCTTACAGGCACCTGCATCTACCGGGATTTGCCAGAAGCCGCGCGGATCAAACAACTGCGAAACCTGAAGGGGTTTGCGCAAAGCCAGCCGAAAAAGCTGCTATACGTTGTCGATTATATCGAAAACGGGCTGACACCCGGTTTTGTCTCTGGCGAGGGGCCCCTGATCACCTATGCCTTTGGCGGGATCATTGAATTGACAGCGCCCGATCTGGTGCAGACATTCAAAGAGCGCGCGCAGGCTGCTTGTCAATCGGGACAGGCCTTGCGGGATTGGCTGTCTGCCAATGCCGAGAACCCGCTGGTAGAAGCAGCATAGCGTACCACGCGTTCCATACCTTGCGTGATCGGACAAATGAAAACACCCCCGGCAGGATCGCCTGCCGGGGGTGTTTTCATTTCATAGCGTACTTACTTCAGCAACACTTCCAGCGGCACAGGTTCGCTGATGGTCCAGCTATCAATCGCTTTCGGTGTCCCGCCAGAGATTTCGATGATCTGCATCTCTGCGAAATTCTGATGGTGCAATTCATCGGTAAAGCTGCGCGGACCGAATGCCGTTGCTTCGTTTCGCATCTTTTCCAGCTCTGCAGTCACCGTCGCGCCGTCCAGTGTCCCCGCGCGCTCGACCGCCTTGGCC
This sequence comes from Sulfitobacter sp. HI0040, assembly GCF_001634885.1. Classification (GTDB taxonomy): domain Bacteria; phylum Pseudomonadota; class Alphaproteobacteria; order Rhodobacterales; family Rhodobacteraceae; genus Sulfitobacter. The sequence continues at coordinate 2,211 of NZ_LWEX01000103.1, forward strand.
CAAAGTTCCATCAGCACATACCCCGGATAGGCATAGGAACTGGCAGGGCGGGCACCGGCCTTGGCCTCGTATGCCTTGTTGAACGCTTCGACTTCGGGGCGTGGATCATCGCCATAGATCGACCCTTGGACCGGCACCACGAAATTCGAAAGGTTCGGCGTCGCATCCAGCCAATAGGACCCGTCCATAGACGAACCATTCAGGATCAACGAGTCGATCCCTGCCGCCCGCAACTGGCGCACAGCCGAGGCCGCACCGGGTATATAGGAACACAGCATGATCACGTCGGGCTGTTCCGGCAGCGCTTTGATCCGGCTGATCTGGCTGGCAATCGAGGCATCGTCGTTCTTGAACGTGTCGCGGCCCACGATTTCGGTGCCGTCCAGACGGGGGAACATCCAGTCAAAACCGGTGCAGATGCCCTTGTTATATTCGATAGTGGTGTCCAGCAGCACATAGCCGGTTTTGGCGTTGCGCTTGGCGTGGCTCCATTCTGCCATGGTCGCGCCTTGCACAGGGGCCAGAACCGAGCCCGAGAAGCTGTAGGGACCGACGCCCTGAATCCCGGCCTTCACGTCCTCGGCACACAGGAAGAAGGAAATCATCCCCTCCGCATCCGCCGACAATGCAGCGGGGGCGCCGAAGTCATAGTCGCAAGTCACAACCATCATGTCCGCGCCTTCGTCAATCAGTTGCAAACCCGCCTTGGCCGCTTGGGCGCGATCGGTTTTGGTGTCGGATTCGACCCAGTTGATCTGACGGCCCAACAGGCCACCATTCGCGTTGATCTCGTCGATACGGATTTTCGCAGCGGTTGCGGCGGGGGTGTCATAGGCTTCCATCCAGCCGGATTTCGCGATGGCGAACCCCACGGTGATGTCATCAGCGGCATAGGCCGGGCCGCACAGGGCCAGCACAGCCGCGGCTGTGGTCAAACGTTTCATATCATACTCTCCTGTTTTAGTTGGATTATTTAGGTTGGATATATTTGGGGTCAGGCGCGTTTTGCCTGCCCTCGTTTTTGGAACAGGCGGCCGGACAGCGCCCATTCCCTTCCCTTGGTCAGCCCCGAGGGCCGCAAGATCAGGATGACGATCATCGCCACGCCAATCACGATTTCCTGTGCGCCGTTGGGGATGGACAGATGGGTTTGGCCCACTTCGATCCCTTGCTCCATCCGGACCAGCGCCTCGATCGCGGCGGACAAAACGACCACGCCGACCACTGCACCTGTCAGGCTTCCGATCCCGCCAACCACCAGCATTGCCAAGGCGATGAAGGTCAGCCCCAGATAGAAACTGTCGGGGTTCAGAACGCCGATGTAGTGGCCCAGAAGCGCCCCTGCGACACCAGTGAAAAAGGTCGAAATCACCAGCGACAGCAAACGGTGGCGGTACATGTTCACGCCCGAGGATTGGGCGGCGACCTCATCCTCGCGGGTTGCACGCAGGGCCAGACCCGAGCCCGAATTGGCATACAGGCTGGCCACCGCAATCGCTGCAACCGCCCAAGCCAATGCGACCCACGCGTCCACATAACGTGGCAGGCCCACAACGGAACTGGTTGCACCGGTGACGTCCTCCCAGTTGGAATAGACGGTGTTGACGATGGCAAGGAACGCAAAGGTCGCGATCGACGCCGCGATCCCCGACAGCCGCAAAATCGCAGCGCCGGAAATCAGACCGACAACCGCAGCCAACAGCCCGCCCGCGATTGCCGCAGGAAAGACCGGCCATTGTGCCTGAGCCAGCCAGTCCGGCAAGCCGGGCAACAAAAGCGCCTTCATGGTGGGTTTCAGGGTCAGCCACGCGGACATATAGGCGCCGATGCACATATATCCGGCGTGACCAAAGCTGATGACGCCGGAGTTGCCAACGAAGATCCACAGTCCAACGACCAGCGTCACGCGGATCAACAGTTCCGCCATGGCCCGCCCGAGTGCCTTGTCGCCCAGACCTACCGCCAGAACGGTCAACGCCAACAGCGCCAAGGACAGAAGGACCGGAGTGGAATAGGACCGAAGTCGCATCAAAGTGTGATGGTGCATGATCTTAAACCCTTGGTTTGGCGCTGGCCGAGGCAAACAGCCCCTGCGGCCGCAACAACAGGCAGCCGATCACCAGCGAATAAAGGAAGGCATCGCGGAACGGACGGGCATCCAGCGGAAGGAAAGCTTGCAGCATCACCGAGGCCGCCCCCAACAGGAACCCCGCCGCGACCGCACCGGGCAGACTGCCCATGCCACCGATCACCGTTGCGATAAAGGCAACCAGCATGACTGGCCCACCCATACGGACGTCGGCGACACCGGTCTGTGTGACAAGGATCAGGGCAACGGCAGCCGCAAGCGCACCGGAAATCGCAAAGGCTCCGGTAATAACCCTGTTCGCCTTCACCCCCAGCATTCTTGCCATGGTGAAATTCTCGGCTGCGGCGCGCATTTCCAGACCTAACCGCGTGTGACGCAGCAACAGGAACAGGATCACCAAGATCGCGACCGTCACCCCGATAACCAGTAATTGCAGCAGGGGAACGCTAGCCCCCAGCAACTCCACCGGCGTATTCAGTCCGGGCCAAAGGGATACCGCCTTGGGACGACCGCCATAAGCGGCCAAAAGGGCATATTGCAGCACGAACCCCAGCGCGAAAGATGCGATCATCATGGTGACAGGCGTTGCATTGCGCAGGCGACGGAATATCAGCGCCTCGGATAGCACCGCCAGCCCGCCACCAATCATCAGCATCACAGGGACCAGCACGATTGCCGGCGCCTTACCCAAAAACAAATGAGCTGCGGCATCCGTACTAGGCACGATCAGGGCAAACACACAGAAGGTGATGTATTCCCCATGGGCAAAGTTCACGAGGTTCATCACCCCGAAAATCAATGCGATGCCCAGCGCGGCCAGTGCATAAATGCCACCCAGCGACGCTGCATCAAAGAAAAGTTGAGAAAGCGAGGTCATCACGAGGCCTCCTTCACTGGTTTGGATTGGCCGAAATAGGCGTCTCGCAGGCTGTCCTCGGCACCGAGTTCGGCAGCGTCCCCGTCACCCACGATCCGCCCGCCCCGCATCAGGATCATCCGCCCACCGACACGGGCAGCACGGGCCGAGCTTTGCTCGACGATCAATAGTGTCAGACCTTTCAGCGCCTGAAGCTCCAGCAGCGTGTCATAAACCTGATCGACAATCTTGGGCGCCAGACCCAAGGAAGGTTCGTCAATCATCATCAGTTTGGGGTTGGTCATCAGGGCGCGGCCGATCACCAGCATTTGCTGCTGACCGCCAGACA
>NZ_LWEX01000104.1 GCF_001634885.1 Sulfitobacter sp. HI0040
GTCACCCCGGAGGAGATCGCCGTCTGGGACATCGACGTGCGGCCCGATGGTGCCGGCCTGCCGCCCGGGCAGGGTGACGTGGAAACGGGCGACGCTATCTTCGCTGCACAATGCGCCGCCTGCCACGGGGTCTTCGGCGAAGGCACGGGCCGCTGGCCGGTGCTGGCGGGCGGCTTCGGCACGCTTACCGATCAGCGCCCGGTCAAGACGATCGGCAGCTACTGGCCTTATCTTTCGACGGTCTTCGACTATGTGAACCGTGCGATGCCCTTCGGTGCGGCCCAGACGCTGGAGCCGGACGAAGTCTATGCCATCACCGCCTACCTGATGTACCTCAACAACGAGGTGGACGATGACTTCGTGCTCTCGTCGGAAAATTTCGCGGAACACTCCCTCCCGAACGAGGATGGTTTCTTCATGGACGACCGTGAGAGCACGGAGCTTGTGGCCTTCAGCGCAGCACCCTGCATGAGTGACTGCAAGACAGAGGTGAAGATCACCGGGCGAGCCGCCGTTCTGGACGTGACACCGGAGGAGACCGCCCGGAAAGCGGCGGAGGCCGCGGCAAAGGCGAAGGCAGAGGATGAGGCCAAGGTCGATGCCCCCGCCGACGGGGAGGAGAAGGTCGAGCTTGCCGCCACGGAACCTGCCCCCACGCAGGAGCCGCCCGCCAACACACCCGACCCCGCGCTTGTCGAAGCGGGTGAGAAGGTGTTCCGCAAATGCAAGGCCTGCCATCAGGTAGGCGAGAAGGCGCAGAACCGGGTAGGTCCGATCCTGACCGGGATCGTCGGCGCCCCCGCCGGTGCGGTCGAAGGGTTCAAGTATTCCTCGGCGATGCAGGAGGCGGGTGCTGCGGGCCTCGTCTGGGATCACGAAGCATTGACCGGTTTCCTCACCAAGCCGCGCGGCTTCATGAAAGGCACCAAGATGTCCTTCGGCGGCCTGCGCAAGCAAGAGGACATCGACGCGCTTATCGCCTATCTGCAAAGCGAGAGCTGAGGGCACGCAAACCCGGGGGGCGGCGGGGCCGACATCCGCGCCGCTGCCCCCCTTGAACCCCCCCATCCGCGCGACTAATCTCTAGCCCAAGAGATTTGCGGGTATGGTCCTGCGAACGAACTACAGGCAGGCCAATATGAACGATCCCATCGACACCTACATGAACACGCTCGTCCCCATGGTGGTCGAACAGACCAGTCGCGGGGAACGTGCCTATGACATCTTTTCGCGCCTCCTGAAGGAACGGATCATCTTCCTGAACGGTCCGGTCCACGACGGCATGTCATCACTCATCGTGGCGCAGTTGCTGCACCTTGAGGCGGAGAACCCGTCAAAGGAAATCTCCATGTATATCAACAGCCCCGGCGGTGTCGTGACCTCCGGTCTGTCGATCTACGACACTATGCAGTATATCAAGCCCAAGGTCTCCACACTGGTGATCGGGCAGGCGGCCTCCATGGGGTCGCTGCTGCTGACGGCGGGCGAGGCCGGAATGCGCTATTCGCTGCCCAACAGCCGCGTGATGGTGCACCAGCCCTCGGGCGGCTATCAGGGTCAGGCGACGGATATCATGATCCATGCGCAGGAAACCCAGAAGCTGAAAAAGCGCCTGAACGAGATCTACGTAAAGCACACCGGCCAGACCCTGAAAAAGGTCGAGGACGCACTGGAGCGCGACAACTTCATGTCGCCGGAGGAAGCCAAGGACTGGGGCCTCATCGACGAGATCGTCGAGAGCCGCGGCAAGGCCGACGATCCCGACGCGCCCTCCAAGGGCGGCAAGGACAAGTGATACGCCCCCCGGCGCCATGATTTTGCGATTGTAGCGCCGGGGCCACTGGCCTAGACTCGGGCCATGCGACGCCGCTCCGGGGCAGGGGCAGACAAACACGACAGACCTGAAAGGTTTGAGATGGCGAACAACTCCAGCAGCGACAGCAAGAACACCCTTTACTGCAGCTTTTGCGGCAAGAGCCAGCACGAGGTCCGCAAACTGATCGCGGGACCGACCGTTTTCATCTGCGACGAATGTGTCGAACTGTGCATGGACATCATCCGTGAGGAAACCAAGGCCAGCGGGCTGAAGGCGACCGACGGTGTGCCGACCCCGAAGGACATCTGCGACGTTCTCGACGATTACGTGATCGGTCAGGCGATGGCCAAGCGTGTGCTGTCCGTGGCCGTACACAACCACTACAAGCGCCTGAACCACGCCCAGAAAGGCGGCGACATCGAACTGTCGAAATCCAATATTCTGCTGATCGGCCCCACCGGCTGCGGCAAGACGTTGCTGGCCCAGACGCTGGCGCGTATTCTCGATGTGCCCTTCACCATGGCCGATGCCACCACGCTGACCGAAGCGGGCTATGTCGGCGAGGATGTGGAGAACATCATTCTCAAGCTGTTGCAGGCCTCCGAATACAATGTGGAGCGCGCGCAGCGCGGCATCGTCTATATCGACGAGGTCGACAAGATCACCCGCAAGTCCGAGAACCCCTCCATCACCCGCGATGTGTCGGGTGAAGGCGTGCAGCAGGCGCTGCTCAAGCTGATGGAAGGTACGGTCGCTTCCGTTCCGCCGCAGGGTGGGCGCAAGCATCCGCAGCAGGAATTCCTGCAGGTGGACACGACGAACATCCTGTTCATCTGCGGCGGTGCCTTTGCAGGGCTGGACCGGATCATCGCGGCGCGGGGCAAGGGCTCTGCCATGGGTTTCGGCGCGGATGTGCGCGACAAGGACGCCCGCGGCATCGGTGAGATTTTCACGGACCTCGAACCGGAAGACCTGCTGAAATTCGGTCTCATCCCCGAATTCGTGGGCCGTCTGCCGGTTCTGGCGACGCTGGAGGATCTGGACGAGGATGCGCTCGTCACCATCCTGACCCAGCCGAAGAACGCGCTCGTCAAACAGTACCAGCGCCTGTTCGAACTGGAGGATACGCAGCTGTCCTTCACCGACGATGCGCTGACCGCCATCGCCAAGCGCGCGATCGAACGCAAGACAGGCGCCCGGGGTCTGCGGTCCATTCTGGAGGACATCCTGCTCGACACGATGTTCGAACTGCCGGGGATGGATACCGTGACCGAGGTCGTCGTCAACGAAGAGGCGGTGACCTCCGAAGCGGCCCCGCTGATGATCCACGCGGATGCCGAAAAGGAATCCGCGACGGCGGGGTAGGCGCCCGCGACATGTCGTATGAAACAGGGGCGTGCCGGTTGGCGCGCCCTTTGTTTTATGTGGTGGCTGCGACGTGGCAAGGGGTTGTAACACAGGGCTGCGCGCGACCGCGGGTGGGCATCGCTGACCTGTATGGATGCCACTTTATGGTGCATCCATGGCTCCATCTTTCGTAAGGAAATCAGAGAGTGCCAAAGCGCCCGCCCATGGGGCGGTCGGGCGCTGCCCGGCGGCGCGATGCGCCTTGATTCCGGGCCGAGTGTGCTCACCCCATTCTCATGGCCACGCTCGCTCCACCGCGCGCGATCACGCGATCAGGTCGTAGCGCCCACCTAACGTCTGCTCCACGGCCTGCGCGGAAAGAGCGGCCCAAGGCGCGCCTGTCTCGACAAACCCCCCGGCAATGAGCCGCGCCTGAAGGGCAGGCAGGTCCAGTTCGCCAGCCCCCAGTCGCCGCCTTTGCTGGCCTTTCGGCAACCATGTGTGGACAAGCGTTTCAATGACGTCGGGCGCGCGGCCTGCGAAATGCTCAAGATGTGTGGCGATATGAGTCGTGGCGCGCGATCGCCGCCGCACGATCAGGGCGATCTGTTGGTGCGGCCTTGCGGCAAAGGCCAGCACATGCATGGCGCTGCCTTCTGCGCCGATGATCTGGCGCGCGGCCTTGTATCGCGCGACCTGTACTTCCAACGGATGGTTCTGCGGGTGAAAAATCTCATACCCCTGTTCGTTCAGATAAGCCTCAAGCTCGCCCTCTCCGATCAGCGCGCCGCGCTTCGCGCCCAGCGCGGAGCGTGAGATATAGAGCCGCTCCGGGCCGTCCGCCGTCACGCCCCTGCCAAACCGCGCGCGAAAGGTTGCTCGGGTGGACTGCGTCCCGCGGGAAATCGCACCCAGACCGAAGCCTTGGCCGGGTACGATCAACTCCTCGATTTCGGTGGGCGTGGCGCAGACATGGATCGGCAATCGGATGTCCATCAGGTCAAGAAACGCGCGCTGGAAGGGTTGGGTGGTGTCGCCGAGGCGAGGCCGCTTCGGCATGAAGGCGATGCCCGCGATCTTCCCCGCATCGACCGCGTCCAACGCCCACAGGCGCGCCGTGCTTTCGCCCACGAAATGGGCGAAATAGGTCCACAGTATTCCCCCCCAGAGCCAGCGCCCCTCCAATCGGGCGATCGGACCCTCGGGCATGAGGGGCCGAAGCGTGATGGCGCGTTCATTGCGCCACGTCCCGGCGTTTTCGCAATAGCTTCGGTCGGCGCGCAGCACGCCTGCCACCTGTACATGGCCCGAGGCGACGGGCGGGATCACCCGCGCGCGTTCGACCCGTTCGAGCGTGCCCGACCATCCCCCCTCAGGATCAGGCGGCAGGAACCGGCTTTCGGCCCGTCCCGGCCCGGGCGGATCGGGCTCTGCCGTGATCTCGCGGGTGCAGGCCCAGACCAATCGGGTGGAGGGCCCGGGCAGCTTCGAAAAACCCGCCGCCCTCAGGATCGACTTACATTCACGCGTGCCCGCACGGCCATAGATGCCGGGGTGAAACTCGATCACCACGGCACGAATGCCGGACAGATCGGCATGGCGTAGAAACTCCAGCTCTCCGCCTTCGATGTCCATCACCAGCACCGTGGGCCGGAATTCGGCCACCACGTCGCTCCAGCCGCTTGTCGGGACCTCCACGGCGCGGGTGTCACGGTGGTCATGGTCGATCAGGGAGGAGCCGAGGAAGGAGTTGCGCACAAAGAAAGTGGCGGTTTCCGGCCGTTCCGGCGCGCTGATCACCACCTCGTTGCGCAGTGCAATCCGCCCGCGGAGGTGATTGGCCGCGTGCAGCGCCCTGATATGGGGGATCATCGCGGGATTGGCTTCGAACGACAGGAGTGCTGCGGGCCGCGCGTTATGCGCGATCACCCCGCCCACCACGCCGAGGCCTGCGCCCATCTCCAGCACGCGGTCGTCGGGGCCGATGACGGCCAGGGCACCGGCAATCTCGTCGCCCTCATACCTTGCGGCGTTGATCCGTTCGATCCGGGTTTCGTTCAGGAACGGCGAGGCGGGCACCCTGACCCCGCAGCACACCGCGGCGATTTTCTGCTCCGCCATTCTGCCCACGCGATTATCGTTATGTTTAGTGTGATGATACTCCGCACCTGACGCCCCACCAAACGGTTTGGAACGCCACGCGGGCGGGCATGGCCCAAAGGACACAGCCGGGCCCCGGGCCCCGTGCCATCCGGGCCTACTGGACCTTGCGAGCGCGCTGGTGCATATATCCACCAACTGGATCGGAGAGAGACATGGGCATCCTGAACACCCTTCTGCGTGCGGCCACATGGTGGAACGGGCAGACGCTGAACACCCAGCTTTTCACGTGGCGTAAAGGGGCCAAGGTGGGCGAGGATGCCCAAGGCAATATCTATTACCGCAACGCAGACGACAGCCGCCGCTGGGTGATCTACAATGGTGAGGCCGAAGCCAGCCGCGTGAGCCCCGAATGGCACGGCTGGCTGCACCGCACATGGGATGAGCCGCCCAGCGAAAAGCCGCTGGTGCATAAGGCGTGGGAAAAGCCCCATATCGAGAACCTGACAGGCACGGCGCTGGCCTATGCGCCTGCGGGGTCCATCCGGCGCGAACATCCCGCCGACCGGTCCGACTACGAGGCGTGGAGCCCCGAGTAACATGCGCGAGGATCTTACAGAAGTCCTGACAGGCGCGGTCGTGCTGGCGGCGGCACTGGGCTTCGGCATCTACGCGGCGCAGGCCGCCGGGCTGGGCCGCGACAGCGGCAACTATCCGCTCCATGCCAGTTTCCGCAGCCTCGAAGGTGTCGCCGTGGGCACCGACCTTCGGCTTGCAGGGGTGCGGATCGGGCAGGTCAGCGATGTCTCCCTCAACACCGAGACATTTCGCGCCGATACCACCGTGCGCATTCGCGACGGGGTGGCCATCCCGGATGACAGCGCCATCGTCGTCGCCTCCGAAGGGCTGCTGGGCGGCAATTTCATCGAGATCGTGCCCGGCGGGTCGCCCTTCGACCTTGAGCCGGGGGATGTCTTTACCGATACGCAGGGCTCCGTCAGCCTGATTTCGCTGCTGCTCAAATTCGTATCGGGACAGGGGAGCGACGAATGAGGCGCCGGGCCATATCTTTCCTCTGCCTGCTATTGGCGGGAGCCCCGGCGGCCGAGGCGCAGGAGGTCACTTCGGCCCCCGGCGGCGTGCTGCGCGCGCTCGACAAGATATCGGGCCACACCACCGATATCGAGATGCGCACCGGCGGTGCCACGCGGCTCGGCCAGCTTGAGATTGTGATGAACGATTGCCGCTATCCGGTCGGAAACCCGGCTGGCAACGCGTATGCGGAACTGAGCATCGCCGAAGACGGTGAGCGTATTCCGCTGTTTCAGGGCTGGATGATCGCCTCCGCCCCGGCGCTGAGCGCGCTGGAGCATCCGCGCTACGATGTCTGGGTCATACGCTGCACCACATCCTGAAGGGTGGCGCGCGGTGGTGCGGTGAATGATGCATTCCGCGTGATCGCGTCGGCCAGTCGTTCGCGGTAGTCGTCCCGCGAAATCTCCACGCCGCCCAGCGATTGCAAATGTTCGGTCAGGAACTGCGTGTCAAAGAGGGTATATCCACCCCGCTCAAGCCGGTCGACCAGACAGGCGAGCGCGGTTTTCGATCCGTTGGTCCGGTTGGAAAACATGCTTTCGCCGAAAAAGGCACCCCCGAGGGACACGCCATAGACCCCCCCGGCGAGGGTGGCGCCGTCCCAGACCTCGACCGAGTGGGCCTGACCCATCTCATGCAGCTGACCATAGAGCCGCGCGATGCGATCGTTGATCCATGTATCGGTGCGCGCGGCGCATCCCTGAACCACGTCGTCGAAGGCCCGGTCGATGGTCGTCGTCCAGTCGCTGCGGCGCATGAAGCGCGCAAGTGACCGGGACAGATGGAAACCGTCTACCGGGATGATCCCCCGCCGCCGTGGATCGACCCAGAAGATATCCGGATCGTCACGGTGTTCGGCCATCGGGAAAATGCCGATGGAATAGGCATGGAGCAAAAGGTCCGGCGTCAGGTCCGACATCGCGGGGTTTCAGCCGTGATCAGGCATCGCCAAGATGCGTCTCCAGCCAGTGTTCGAGCCAGTGAATGTTGTAATCCCCGGACAGGATATCCGGTTCCTGCAGCAGCGCATTGAAGAGCGGCACCGTGGTATCAACACCGTCGACGATCAGTTCGCCCAAGGCGCGATTTAGCCGTGCCAGTGCTTCGGGGCGGTCGCGTCCATGCACGATCAGCTTGCCGATCAGGCTGTCGTAATAGGGGGGGATGCGGTAGCCGTCATAAAGCGCGCTGTCCATCCGCACGCCGAGGCCACCGGGTGCGTGATACTGCGTGATCCGGCCCGGGCAGGGCGAGAAGTTCGGCAGTTTCTCCGCATTGATCCGGACCTCGATCGCATGGCCGTTGATGCGCAGATCCTCCTGCTCGAAAGACATGGGCAGACCTGCCGCAACGCGGATCTGTTCGCGCACGAGGTCGACGCCGAAGATGCCTTCGGTCACCGGGTGTTCCACCTGCAGGCGGGTGTTCATCTCGATGAAATAGAACTCGCCGTTCTCGTAGAGGAACTCGATGGTGCCCGCGCCGATGTAGTTGATGTTGGCCATGGCCTCGGCACAGGTCTTCCCGATGCGCGCGCGTTCCTCTTCGCTGATCGCGGGGCCGGGGGCCTCTTCGAAGACCTTCTGGTGCCGGCGCTGAAGCGAACAGTCCCGCTCGCCCAGATGAACGGCGCGGCCCTTGCCGTCGCCGAAGACCTGAATTTCGATGTGGCGCGGCGTGGTCAGGTATTTTTCAATATAGACTTCGTCATTGCCGAAGTTGCTTTTGCCTTCGGCGCGGGCCGTCATGAAGGCGCGCTCCATCTCGGCTGCCGACTGGGCGACCTTCATGCCCTTGCCGCCACCGCCCGCGGTGGCCTTGATGATGACCGGATAGCCCATCTCTTCGCCAAGCTTCTTGGCCTCTTCGAGGTTGGCGACACCGCCCTCGGAGCCGGGCACGCAGGGAACACCGAGCTTTTTCATCGTGTCCTTGGCGGTGATCTTGTCGCCCATGATGCGGATATGTTCCGCCGTGGGTCCGATGAAGGTCAGGCCGTGATCTTCGACCACCTGCACGAAGCCAGCGTTTTCCGAAAGGAAGCCGTATCCGGGGTGAATGGCCTCGGCGCCGGTGATCTCGCAGGCGGCGATGATCGCCGGGATCGACAAGTAGGACTGCTGGCTGGAGGGCGGCCCGATGCAGACGCTTTCATCGGCCATGCGGACATGCATGGCGTCGCTGTCGGCGGTGGAATGGACCGCAACCGATCCGATGCCCATTTCGCGGGCGGCGCGGATGACGCGCAGGGCGATTTCGCCCCGGTTCGCGACGAGTATCTTGCTGAACATGCGCCGCGCCCTATTCGAGGATCACGAGCGGCGCGCCGAATTCCACGGCGTCCCCGTCGGCGACAAGGATGCGCTTCACGGTGCCTGCGCGGGGGGCCGGAATGTGGTTCATGGTCTTCATCGCCTCGACGATGAGCAGGGTATCGCCTTCGGAGACACTGGTGCCGACGGAGATGAAGGCCGGCGCGCCGGGTTCGGCCTGCATGTAGACGGTGCCCACCATGGGCGAGGGGACTGCGCCCGGATGA
>NZ_LWEX01000105.1 GCF_001634885.1 Sulfitobacter sp. HI0040
GACGTGCGGCTCGAAGAGAAGGATGGCCAGACCCTGCTGCACTACGACGTCGAAGCGAAGGTGGGCGGCAAACTGGCACAACTGGGCAGCCGGATCATCGACGGCTTTGCCAAGAAGATGGCCGACCAGTTCTTCAACAACTTCCGCGATGCCGTGGGCGCGCCACCGGCCGAAGAAACCGTGACCGATGCGCAGGAACCCCCGGCGGAGCCTACCAAACGTGGATGGTTCGGACGCAAGGCCAAGGCCTGAAGCGCAGCGCGGAACCCGCTCTCAGAGGGTCGTCAGATCCCCCGCCGTGTCGATCAGTGTGATACGCCGGATTCCGTGGCGTCCGGCAGCCCCGCGTATCACTCCAATGGGCGACAGGCAGAAGGCGGTGGAAAAGCCGTCCGCCGTGGTGGCGTCTTCGGCTTCGACGGAAACGGTGGACCATTGTGCAGCATGGCCCGGATGCAGGATATGCCCGCCCCTGTCGGACAGCATCGCGGCGGGGCTGGAGGTCGCGATTGCGCCGTTGCGCAAGCTCCGCGTCCCCATCAGCCCGAAGGTCGGGTCGGCAAGCCCGATGCGCCACGGGCCGCCCCTCCCCCGGAACTCTCCCATATTGACCAGCGTATCGCCCAGCCCTCGTGCGTCCAGCAGGCGGGCGATGCAGTCGGTCGCGAACCCCTGCGCGATCCCGTTGAAGGTCAGCGCCTGCCCCGGGCCGAGGGTCACGGCGCCCGGATCGAAATGCACCCTGTCCCAACCCACTGCGGCCCGTACCGCATCCGGGTCGCGGCCCGTGGCGATGGCCTGCCAAAGCGGCTGAACTGTCGGATCGAAGAGCCCGCCGGTCGCCCGGTGCACCCCATCGCTCGCTTCCATCAGGTCCAGAAACAACGGCGAAGGCCGGTCGAGCCGCCCCGTCCGGTTCAGCCGGGACAGGGCCGAACCGGCATCGTAGAGGCTGAATTCAGCCTCGATCCGGTGGAGCATCGCCCGGGCTTCCACCAGCGCGGGGGCGGTCACCGCTTCCGGCCCTTTCAGCGTGATCGAAACCTCCGCCCCCATGGCCTGCCCCTGCCATCGCGCAGTGGCCGCATGACCGGGCGCGGCGGCAAGACAAGCGGCGGAGATTGTCAGAAAACGTCGGCGTGTCAGGGTCATTCAGCAGCCACCCTTTGCGTGGTCCGCCGCCCCCGCGACGCGATGATCAGGGGGACGCATTTGCGCGGGTCGTCGTGGATCGTGACGCAGTCGAGGCATTGAAAACACTCCGAATACTGGATTTCCCCGGTTTTCTTGATCGCGCCGTAGGCGCATTTCACCTTGCACAGCTGGCAGGGAGAGCCGCATTCGGGCCGCCTGTCGATCCACTTGCGGGTGCGGATCAGCCCACCGATGGCCATGACCGCGCCCAGCGGGCAGACATAGCGGCAAAACCCCTTGAACAGCACCATGGACAGCAGCAAAAGCCCGACCGCATAGGCCACGTAATACCATTCGCGGATGAAAAACGTGGTGATCGCCGTCTTGAAAGGTTCGATTTCGATCGCCTTGTCGACCCAGCCCGGCAAGGCAAAGAGGATCACCACCAGCCCGGCGAGCACGACGTATTTCAACCATTTGAGATAATCGTCCAGCCTGTCCGGCACATCCACCTGCGGAATGCGCAGCACCCGGCCGATGTGATGCGCGAACTCCTGCAGGGCACCGAAGGGGCATAGCCAGCCGCAGAAAAGACCGCGCCCCCACAGGATGAAACCCAGAATCGTCACGCCCCAGATCGCAAGCGAAAATGGATCGTAGAGCAGGAAGGCGAAAGACCCCCCTTCGGTCGCCGTGCGCAGAACGCCGAGCGGCGTGGCAATGGAAAGCTGCCCCTGCCCCCACCATCCGACAAAGCCGGTCATAAAGGCAAGGATACCCAGCCGGATCGCGGTGAAATGCCGATGGCCCGCCAGCCGGTTCAACCCCGGCCCCAGCAGAGCGAGCAGCCCCACGAGAAAGACCGCCAGCACGATCATGTCGCTCGCCCGGTTGCGCAGCGCATCGAGCCATGGCGGCGTGGGTTTGATCACCTCGGGTCGTTTGAAAAAACGCGCGTCGGTCACATGGGGCGCGTCAAGCGTGACGGAACCGATCTCGGGCTGGAACACGCCGTGTTCGCGCAAGGCCTTCACCTTCAGTATCCAGTCCGCGGTGGGATCGAACCCCAGCCGCCTGTCCGTCCGCAGGATCAGGGCGGCGCCATCGTGCAACTCCTCCGGCAGGTCCTCGTTCAATTCAATGTAGATATCCGCATCGCGCAGGGCGACGGGAAAGCCGCCCTGTTCGGCGCTGATGAGATCGGGCGAAGTGTTGCGGATGAACTCCTCCGTCACCAGCCCGTGACGCCCCGTTTCGATCACGAGGATCGGCTCATCATTGGTTGCGATCGAAGTGAAGCCCTGCAACTCCTTCAGGCTGCTTTCCGACAGCACGGCGCGGGCGATGCTGGGCGGGCCGATGTCCACGATCCAGAGGTCGAGGTAGCGGCCATCGGGGTCCTCCTGCGCTTCGGGATCGTCGTCCTCCCATAGGGTACCCGCGAATTCCGCGTCGATCTCGGCGTTGCTGACCTGAACCCGCCGGGCAATACCCTGGGCCACAAGGTCGTCCCACGTCAGATCCTCTGTATATTCCGGGTCGGGATAGGCCGGTGGCCCGGTGGAAACCCCGCTCATCTTTTCCCGCGCGACCTTGAGAGTGGCGGCGAGCACGCTTTCATGCGCGATCCGGACGGAAGCGGTCGCCTTGGTCACCCCGTCGAGATAGACCAGCGCGCTGCCGTCCGAGCCTTCGCCGTAGGGCGTCCCCACCACGAGACTGTCGGAGATGGAATGCCCGCGATACTGCTCGAAGAACTTGTGGAACGGCGCCTCGCCCAGACCCGACACAAAGATCGGTTCATTGTGCGATATGAGCTGAACGTCGAGAAAACGACCGTCAAGATCCAGTACCACCAGCACGTTGATCGGTGCGCCGGAAAAGCCGGGCAGCGGGGCCATCGGTTCGGTCTCGAAAACATAGCCGGCCTCCGCCCCGCCGGAGTTCAGCAATTGCCAGACACCCTGATCGTTCACCGGCTCGCCCAGCGACATGGGCGGCGCGACATAGCGTTCCAGCACCTCGCGCGGCAGCGGCTCCGCATTGGCGACGTTCCACATAGCGGCCGCCAGAACGGCAGCCCAGACCCATGCGAAACGGAACGGTGGCGCTTTCATGCGGCCAGCCTAGATACGCCTACGCGCCCGCTCCATGCGACCTTCGTACCGGCTGCCTCGGGGCGGGCGCCACCGCCCTTGGTCATATCTACCATCGTCCTATTGGGGCGGGTCGCGGCCCCGGGTTAGGCCATTGGCCGCATCATGACGGGAGGATGAAATGAACCGAACATACCGCTTTACCCTCGCACTGTCGTTCGCGGCGGCGACTCTGACGGGCGCCGCCCGGGCGGACGTTGCAGAGGGCGAAAAGGTCTTTCGCAAGTGCAACGCCTGCCACAACGTAGGGCCGGAGGCCAAGGCACGCGTTGGGCCCGCGCTTAACGGGATCGTGGGTGCAGCGGCGGCCCGCGATGCCGATTACGCCTATTCCGATGCCTTGGCCGAATTGGCGGCTGAAGGGCTCACCTGGGATCGCGAAACGCTTGCCGCGTTCCTTGCCAAGCCGCGCGAAGTCGTACCGGGCACGAAAATGTCCTTTTCCGGCCTGCGCAAGCCAGAGGACGTGTCCGCCGTAATCGACTATCTCGCTACCTTCGACTGACCTGCCGCAAGGCGGGTGGCCCTTCGCGGGAAGCTTGGGGCGATGCCTGCCGGGGTTGCGAAACGACGTTCCGATCTGCGGTATTGGCAGAGCGAACTTTAGCGCCTAGTCTCCCTCGGAGAGTCGTGGGCGGCCAGATGGACCGCCCCTGCAAACGACCGCCGGGGAGGAACCAGATGACAGCAGAGGCCGCAGCCGCCGGAGCCATGTCGCCGCAGGACGCCGTGGCACATATCCTCGCCACCAATCCCGTCTTCGCCGTGGCCGAGACCGAGGTGCGGGGCGTCACGGTCAAGGCGTTCCAGAACATTCCGCCCCATGTACCCGCCCTGTTGCCCGCAGGCCGGGCAAACCATGGCGACGGGGCATGGACCTATCTCCAGTACCGAGACGAGAGCTGGACCTTCGACGCCTTCTGCGCAGAGGTCAACCGCGTCTCCCACCAGTTGCGCGATACTTTCGGGCTGAAGCAGGGCGACCGGGTCGCCGTGGCGATGCGCAATTATCCCGAATTGCTGACCTGCGTGCTGGCGATATCCTCGCTGGGTGGAGTGGTCGTCTTTCTCAATGCATGGTGGACGACCGAAGAGCTGGACTACGCGCTGCGCGATTCGGGCGCGCGGGTTGTCTTTGCCGATGGCCCCCGCGCCGAACGGCTGGCACCGCTGACAGATCCGCTGGCGCTCACGGTCATCGGTGTGCGCGATGCCGAAGGGACCGCAGAGCATTCCTATTCCACGCTGCGGGATGCGGATACGGCCGAGACGCCCCCCGAAGTGACGATCGATACCGATGATGACTTCGCGGTCATGTATTCATCCGGCACCACGGGCCATCCCAAGGGGGTGGTGCAGACCCACCGGGGCGCGGTGAACGCCGTCTTCAGCTGGCTGATGCAATCTGTCATCGCACCGCTGGTCGACCCGCCCGCACCCGACGCGCCGCCCCCGCCCCGCCCCTCCGCGCTGGTGGTCACGCCGCTCTTTCACGTGACGGCGACGCATCCTCTCTTCCTGCTGAGCCTACCTGCCGGGGCCAAGATC
>NZ_LWEX01000106.1 GCF_001634885.1 Sulfitobacter sp. HI0040
CCGTAGGATCATGCGGCGCATCGCGAAACACGGCCCAGAGCCGCGCGGAATAGACTGTCAGGATCGCCAGCACCGCGCCCAGCTGGATCACGACCTCAAACGTCTTGCCCGCGCTTTCGAAGCCGAGGAAATGGCCCGCCAACAGCAGATGCCCGGTGGAGGACACCGGGATGAACTCCGTCAAACCCTCCAGCAGACCCAGAAAGGCGGCTACGATCGTCGTGGAAGCTTCCATCAACCGCGGCGCAGGTTACGCGCCGAATCCTTGATGGCGTCATACTGGCCCGACGGCCGGAAGCGCCAGAGGTACTCCGGCAGCACGGCGGTTATCGCGGTGGGTTCAATGCCCAGATCGGCAAACCCTTTCGCGTCCTCGGCAACGACATTGTCGCGTGACAGGTTCTTGACCTGATCCCGGGTGAGCATCGTGTTGGAAAACAACCCGAATGTGACCGCCTGCAGCATATCGAAGGAGAAGGCCATCAGGCGGCCCATCCACATCGGCATTCCCAGAACCAACCGCTTCCGGTTCACGATCTTCAGCATCCGCTGCATGAGCCCCTTGAAGCTATCCACATCGGGTCCGCCCAGCTCGTAAATGCCGGGCGCGGCGCGGCCGGTCACGGCAGCTTCGGCAGCCTGTGCCACATCGTCCACATAAACCGGCTGAAACCGTGTTTTGGCCCCCACCAGCGGGATCGCCGGGCTGATCCGGGTCATCCCCGCAAAGCGGTTGAAGAACGCGTCTTCCGGCCCGAAAATGATGGAGGGGCGCAGAATGACAGCCTGCGGCATATGGCGCAGGACACCGGCCTCGCCTTCCGCCTTTGTTCGTGCGTAATCGCTTTCCGCGTCCATATCGGCCCCGATGGCAGAGATCTGGACCAGCCGGGCGACACCCTCTTCCGCCGCGATCCGCGCCACGCGTTCAGCGCCTTCGGACTGAACCGCATCGAACCCGTTCTTGCCGCTTTCGGTAAGGATGCCGACACAGTTGACCGCCGCGTCCGCACCCTGCATCGCAGCCCTGACGGAGGCATCGTCCCGGATATTGCACAGGATCGGCTCGACCTGCCCCACGACACCATAGGTCCGCACGAACAGCGCTTCGTTCGGGCGCCTCACGGCCACCCGCACACGCCACCCCGCCTTTGCCATACGGCGCGCGATATATCGCCCGACGAACCCCGAACCGCCGTAGATCGTCACGAGCTTGGACATCGAAAGCCTCCTGCGCATGCTTGCGTTCGGGACCGATGTACCCCCGCGCCCCCCGCCGGACAAGGCGAATTGTACCCCTGCGCAGCGCGACGGTCGGTCATGCCCGCAAAGATCTGCCGCTTTTGCCCATATCGCCACAATATGCGATTGACAGCCCGGCCAGACATCCCTAAATCCCGCCCTCACGACACCTGCCCAGGTGGCGGAATGGTAGACGCGCTAGCTTCAGGTGCTAGTACTGGCAACGGTGTGGAGGTTCGAGTCCTCTCCTGGGCACCAATTTTCGAGACAAATTTCCGCTCCCGCGACGTGTTTCGCAGCCTTTCCGCCTGACGTGCGCTCGGCTGCCCCACTTGTACGCCCTTCTTCGAACGCCATATCCCTATTCTAAGCCTGAAACGAATGTTGAGGTTGGATATGGGATATCTGAAAACGGCAGTTCTGATGGCCGCGATGACGGCGCTTTTCATGGGCGTGGGTTACCTCATCGGTGGCGCGGGCGGCACCTTGATCGCCTTCGTGGTGGCGGCCGGGATGAACGCATTCACATGGTGGAACTCGGACCGGATGGTGCTGCGCATGCACAACGCGCAGCCCGTTACGCCGGGGGATCGACTCGGGTTGCATGACATGGTTTCCCGGCTTGCCCAAAACGCGGGCATGCCGGAGCCCAAGGTCTACCTGATCGACACGCCCCAGCCCAACGCCTTCGCGACAGGCCGCAACCCCGAGAATGCCGCAGTAGCAGTAACATCCGGCCTGCTCCGGAGCCTTGACCGGGAGGAGCTGGCAGGCGTCATCGCGCATGAACTTGCGCATATCCGCAACCACGATACAGCGATCATGACCGTTACCGCCACTTTCGCCGGTGCGATCTCCATGCTTGCCAATTTCGCGTTTTTCTTCGGCGGCGCGCGGGAGCGGCTGGGGCTGATGGGGACATTGATGATGATGTTCCTTGCACCGCTCGCCGCGGCACTGGTGCAAATGGCGATCAGTCGGAACAGGGAATATGCAGCGGATAAGGCCGGTGCGGAAATCTGCGGCGAGCCGCTCTGGCTTGCCTCGGCGCTTGAGAAAATTGCAATGGGTGAGAGTCGGATCGACAATCACGCGGCAGAGCGGAACCCCGCAACTGCCCATATGTTCATCATCAATCCACTGCATGCGCACAAGCATGACAACCTGTTCGCGACCCACCCCGCCACCGAAAACCGGATCGCGGCCTTGCGTGCCATGTCAGATGAACCCACAAAAAACAGGCACTTGCGCCAACCTGTTGATAGCGCGTTGCCCAAGGTTGGGAAGCGGCAGCGGAAAGGGCCGTGGAAATGATCCCGGTGCGGAGGTGCTAATCGAGCTTTCGGCGCATTAGCCCAAGGGCGCGCGGGCATTCACTCGCGCCGATAACCGGCAGGGTATCCGCTAGCCGGCAGTCACCCCCTGAACGTGGTAGCCCTCGACCCGCGTCGCGATCAACCTGCGCAAGCGTGCCGTATCCGCGTCGGTAATCGCGTTCTGCAATTCTCGCAGCATCGAAGCCACTTCGATCTGGCTCAACATACCCTCCTGCGCCCGCAGGATTTTGGCATGGGGCGTGGGAAGGAGGCTATCGTCATCGATAAGCAACTCTTCGTAAAGCTTTTCGCCGGGCCGAAGTCCGGTGACCTTTACCTCGATATCGCCCTCCCCGGTGACGGGGTCTTTCACCTTTAGTCCGGACAGCGTGATCATGCGATGCGCGATGTCGATGATCTTCTGCGGCTCGCCCATATGGAGCACGAAAACATCACCGCCGGTAGCATATGCCCCCGCCAAGAGCACAAGACGGGCCGCTTCGGGAATGGTCATGAAAAACCGCGTCAAGTCCTTATGTGTCACGGTGACAGGGCCACCACGGGCGATCTGTCGCTGGAATAGCGGCAGGACCGAGCCGGAGGAACCCAGCACGTTGCCAAACCGGACCATGGCGAATTTGGTCGTGCGGTTGCGGGTCTGGGTATCTTGTACCACCAGCTCGGCCATGCGCTTGGTCGCGCCCAAGATGTTGGTGGGGCGCACCGCCTTGTCGGTCGATACCAGAATGAACCGTTCCAGCTTGGCCTCGGCGGCAGCTTCGGCCACCACCTGCGTGCCGATGACATTGTTACGCGCAACCTCAACCTCATTATCTTGGACAAGTGGCAGATGTATATAAGCCGCTGCGTGAAGAATGATGTCCACCTCTTCTTCCGCGATGACGCCAGCCACACGTTCTTTGTTAGTGATGGACCCCAACTTTGCATGAATGGGAATACCCATGGACTTTGCTTCGGCCTGCAATTCTTGATCGATCGAGTAGAGCTGGAATTCACCCTGCTCGAACAGGATGATCCGGGCGGGATTGCAGTTGAGCAATTGGCGGCAAAGCTCCGATCCGATAGCCCCCCCAGCCCCGGTTACCATCACCACGCGGCCCGCATAGGTCTTGGCAATTTCAGGCGTATCGAGTGCAACTTTGTCGCGGCCCAGCAGTTGATCCGGGGCAACCGTGCGCAGGCTCTGAACGAGACCTTTGCCTGACATCATCTCGATGTAGGAAGGCAGAACCTGAACTTCGACATCATAAACCTTGAGCTTTGAAATCAGTTCGTGGCGGCGCTCCACCGGCATCGACGGAACCGCGAGAAGGATCTGCTGAATTCCCCGCGCGTCGATGAGTTTCGCCAGTTTATCGGGCCCATGGACCGGCAGACCTGCGACCATCAGACCATGCAGATTGGGGTTGTCGTCGATAAAGAAAACCGGTCGCGCTTCGCTTGCCTGCCTTAACGCGGCAGCAAGTTGAATGCCCGCAGCCCCCGCCCCGTAGATCGCAACCGGCTTTCGGTCTCCGCCCCGTTCAGCCAGGTTACGCAACAAGGCCAGCCCGCCGAGCCGGGCCGAAATCGCGAAGATATAAAAGAAGAGACCCGACAGCAGGGGAACGGACCGGGGGGCAAACAGGTCCATCATATAGCTCAGCAAGATCGCGCTGACAGCCAGCAGCAGCGCCGCAAGACCGATGTTCGACATTGAATGAGTGTCAAACGCGTTGAGCTTGATCCTGTGCAGGCGCAGCGCCCAAATGATCCCCGCCCCCCATAGGGTGAGCACGGGAAACAGGACCCAGCTATCGGCGACCGGTATCCAGGGGGTGGCTGACCCGTATCGCAGCGCAAAGGCACAATAAAGTGAGAGGGGGACAAGGAGGGTATCGACGGCCAGAAAAATGGCCCGTTTCTTTGCCCGGGAAAGGTCGTGAATGTCAGTCGGTTTCATCGTCAATTCTTGTCTTTGTGGATAATAAGTAATCTAAAGCGCGTGTTTGACCATCGCATTTTTGTGAAATTACTTCTCCAGTTAATCCAATATCTCGAAACGGTTCACGACCGGTAGAAGTGGAAGAACCAAGGTTTTGCGGTGAGTCAAATAAAGAGTGCTATATATGCATTAGTGATATTTATGCAACATACTATCATTTACAACCTATGATTACCAAAGCTTATCGCCACACACGCGATGACTGCGAATCACACCGAACAACCAGTATCGCATAAACCATCTATGCTTCATGGATAACCCCGTGCGGGACCTTTGGCAAAGCGACCCTACGGCGCTTCAGGGGTACCGGCAAAACTTCGTACCGTTCGCAAGGCCCCCTCCAGAGCAATGCCGTCACTGTCCTGTAGTGCAGCTTCGCGAAGGCGAGCGATCCACTGGGCGGCATCCTCCCGCCCTTCGACGAGGTCCACGGCGTTCACCACCGTGTCGAACTTCGCAAGCCCCCGGGCATGGGTATCGGAGTAGCCTTTGATCAAACGTCGGCATTTGATCATCTCGACCGCCAGATCGTAGTCGGATGCACTACGCGCCAGACTGCGGTCGAGCCAATCGTGAAGATGCAGCGTTTCAACTTCGTGACGGCGTGTGCGCAAACGGTATTTCTTCAGCCCCCCGAGGAAATGCAGCAGCGTGAAAGCGGGGAAGGTATCCGTGCGCAGCCGCCGCACCCGCCCGAACCACCGCTCGGTTCGCGCCATGGCGCGTGGATTTGCCTCAAGCCGCCTTCCCCAACGGGCGGGCAGCAGTCCGGCAATTTCTTCGGCCCGGGGGTGAAAGTATTCGGTGACCTGCATCACCTGATCGTCGCCCAGGCCCATTTCGCGCTCGATCCTGCTTCGACGGGGGGCGCGGGTTTTCAGGTCAGCCACGCGGATGATATCGTCATAGGCCATGGCATTGGCGATGTATTTCGCCGCGTTCAGCGAAAGCTTCCAGCCGCGCGCCTCCTCATCGCAGATGAGAACCCGTTCCAGCCGGTCGAGGTAGAGCCCGCCGTAAGCGCAATCCTGAAAATTTACGACCTTGCGCAGCCCCGCCAGAGCCATTTCGCTCACCTCCACCGGGAAGACAGCGGCACGGTCCCGCAGCGCCCGCCAGTCGGATAGCAGCGCATCAGGGCCAATCATTCCGTCGGTATCCGCCTCGCCGACGGCAAGGTGATCACCCTCCACGGGAAGACGCGCCGCCGTAGGCTCAGGATCGGTCGCCACGATACAACCCTTCTCCGGAACCGCTCCGGTCGCGGCATCATGTCCGGCTGCAAAGGCACGAAGGGAGGCTTCGACGCCCTTGCCACTGCGGCGAATGGCATCCTCGAAGGCATCGCGAGAGAACGGCAACGCGGAAGACCCCGCCAGTGCGCCGAAAAGCGATGCCGAGATGACCGAGCCGCGCTCCACCGCGAGCCTGTCCATGTCTGCAAGGATCAGTCGCTGCGCGGCCACCTCTGCTGCGGCGCGGACCTCTTCGGCCTTGGCGATCCCGTCGCCCGGAACCACTTTCTCGCTCACCGCAAGGGCGCGATGGGTGGAGCCGATCAAGGTTGTGCGGTCAGGCGTGACAAAGCCGCGCAACACGGCGCGGCCCACTTCCATCATCTCCGAAGCGATCAGGATGTCGACGTCCCCCGCTGCGGGTGCGAGGGCAAAGACCGGCTGGCGTGAACCTTCGGGGGCCATTTCGATGTAATATATCGTTGCCCCGGTACGCTGGGCCACGCCGGCCACGCTGGTGGCCTGACAGGCATAGCCCTGCGCGCGGGCCACCGATTCAATCCAGCTTGTCAGTACGCCACCGCCCTGTCCGCCCACGGCCATGACGGCGAGTTTGATGATACCGTCCAAACCGACGCCCGGGGCCGCTGGGGGTCTCATGCCGCGCTGTCCATCCGCAGCCGGATCCTGTCGCGCCGGGCTTGCAGCCAATGAATGAACTTCATCCGTATCCCCGCCCGCCACATTTCGAATCGGCCCGGGTTATGAACGATATCCGCACGATAGAACGAAGGACACAGAACCGCCGCATCCGCCACTTCGCCGCAGTTGCCACAGCCCACACATGTCTGGTCGATATGGGCGACGGGATCGTCGCGCAGCGGATCGTCCAACTTTTTGAGCGACAGCGAGGGGCATCCTGACAGCCGGATGCAAGCGTGATCCCCCGTACACACATCCGCGTCTACGCCGAACCGGGGGACATCGACGCGCCTGCCCTCGCGAATTGCAGCGGCGCGTTGCGGCTTTTCCCGCCGCTGCCGGTTCAACATGCATTCGGAGGACATGACGATCACCTTCGGCCCGGCATATTCGGTCGTCAGCGCCTCTTTCAGCGTATCCCGCACCCGGCCTACATCGTATGTGTTGTCGATCTGCCGGATCCACTTGACGCCCACGCCTTCAAGCGCGGCTCGGATCGGGTTGTTCGTGCTCTTGCTGTCGTTCTGGGCACGCGAAGACAGCACATCCTGCCCGCCCGTCGCGGCGGAATAATAATTGTCGACGATCACTGCGACACTGTCGGACTTGTTGAACACCATGTTCCCGATGGAGGAAGACAACCCGTTGTGCCAGAACCCGCCATCCCCGAGGATGGAAATGGCCCGCCGTTCACCGCCCCCGTCGAAGGCCGCGTTGGAGGCGGGGCCCAGCCCGTAGCCCATGGTGGAGCCGCCGATTTCGAAGGGGGGCAGGCAGGCAAAGAGATGGCACCCGATGTCGCCGGTGATCTGATGCTTGCCCAATTCCTGTTCGACCAGCTTCATCCCGGCAAAGATCGGTCGTTCCGGGCAACCGGTACAAAATCCCGGCGGGCGGATCGGCACGGTCTGGGACAGATCGGGTATCTCGGGCGCTTCGGCATTCGGAGCGCGTACATTGCCGGGCAACAGTGCCGGGGCCGCTTCTTTCAGAAATGTCGTCAGCCCATCCAGCATGATCTGCCCGGTATATTCCCCCGCCATCGGCAGGACGTCCTTGCCATGCAGCTTGACGGAGCGCCCCGCCCTGTAAAGATAGCTGGCAAGCTGTTGCTCGATATGATCAGGCTGGCCCTCCTCCACCACGAGCACATGGGACTTGCCCTCGCAGAAGGCGTCGAACTCGTCCCTCACGATGGGATAGGTGACGTTGAGCACATACAACGGGACCTCTGTCTCGCCGTAGAGATCGGCGAGGCCCAGCCGTTGCAGCGCGCGGATGACCGTGTTGTACATCCCGCCCTGCAATACGATGCCCAGCGACGCCTCGTCCGGGCCGAACACCTCGTTCAACCCGTTTTCCGTGATGAACTTCTCGGCTGCGGGCCAGCGGTTCTTCACCTTGTCCTGTTCATGAAGGTAGGACATTGGCGGCAACACGACGCGGTTGAAGTCCGATCGTGGATTGGCCACCGCTTCCGCCACCGTCAGGGGCGGGCGCTGGTTGTCGCGGGTCGCAAAGCTGCCGGTGACATGGCAGGACCGAATGCGCACCGTCAGCATCACCGGCGTATTGCTTGCCTCGCTCAGTTCGAACCCGTCCTTCACAGCCTTGGTGATGCTGGGGAGGTTGGGGCGCGGATCGAGCATCCAGAACTGTGACTTCATGGCAAACCCGTGGGAGCGTTCCTGCATGATGCTGGACCCCTCACCGTAGTCTTCGCCGACGATCACCAGCGCGCCCCCCGTCACCCCGGAGGACGACAGATTGGCCAGCGCATCCGACGCCACGTTGACCCCCACGGGGCCCTTGAACGTCACCGCTCCCCGTATCGGATAATGCACCGACGCCGCCAGCATCGCCGCTGCCGCGGCCTCGCTCGCATTGGCCTCGAAACGTACGCCGAGTTCGGCCATCAGTTCCTCGGCGTCCGCCAGCACATCCATCAGGTGGCTGATGGGCGCGCCCTGATATCCGCCGACGTAGCCCACCCCGTTTTCCAGCAAGGCCTTGGTGATCGCGAGTATCCCCTCCCCGGTGAAGACATCGCTCTCACCCTTGCGCAGGTGCTCCACCTCGGCCTTGAAGGAACGTTCCGCCATCGCTTCCCCCGTCAGAAATCGTGTTTGCGGATGTTGCGCAGCATGGTCTTCAGCGTTCCGACGAAAGCGGTCTTTTCCTCTTCGCCGATGCCCTTGAACATGGCGTTGTAGGATTCCTCCATATGGGGCCAGAGCTTTGCATAGGCCTCCTGCCCCGCCGGGGTCAGGTAGACGCGGGTGGCCCGGCTGTCGTCGGGGTCGGTCTGCCTGCGGATCAGCCCGTCCCGGTGCAGGGCGTCCAGCGCGCGGCTCAGCGTGCTTTGCTGAACGACCGCATAGACGGCGAGCTCACGGATCAGGATCCCGTCGATCACCGACAGAACGGCAAGAGACCGCATCTGCGGCGTCGTCAGGCCCAGCTTCGCCATCTCTGCCGAAATCGACGCGTTGTAGCGCCCCATGATGCGGTTCATCAGGTAGGGAGCGAAGTTTTCCAGCCCCATTTCCGCCAGCCGGCGCGCGGCGGCGGGCGATACCTCTCTCTGTTGCGTCATAACGGCCTAGACCTTCGGAACCAGTGCGAGCGCGCGGATCGGGCTGCCTGTCCCGTTCTTGATCTTGAGCGGTGCTGCTATCAGGATGGCGCCCTTGGCGGGCAGCTTGTCCAGATTTGCGAGGCTGGCGAGGCCGAAGCAATTGTCGCGGTGCAAGAGGTTATGGGCCGGATAGGGCCGCTCCATCCCGCCGGCCTGACCCGCATCGGTACCGATGCATTGCGTGCCCCATCCGACGATCTTCTTGCCCAGCAGGTATTCGATGCAATCCGGGGTCGGCCCCGGGCTGTGGGGCCCGGTGTCGTCGGCGTTGAGAAAATCGGCCTCGCTGTCCGCGCGGCGATCCCAGTCCGTACGCATGACGACCCATTCCCCTGCGTTGATCTCGCCGTGTTGGGCCTCCCACTCCTTCACGCCATCGGCGGTCAGCAGAAAGTCTTCGTTCTCCGCGCTTTGCTTCGAACAATCGATCACGTTGACCGGCGCGACCAGCCGCTGCACATCCAGCGTGTCGGTATAACCGTCGGCATGATCCCTGCCGGTGATCCAGTGATGGGGCGCGTCGAAATGGGTGCCTGAATGCTCCCCCAGCTTTAGCCAGTTCCAGGCAAAGAACGGGCCGTCGTCGTCATATTCGCTGATCTTGTGGATCTCGACCTTCGGGGTGGTCTTGGCGAAATCGGGCGGCAACTGAAGGATCGGCGTATCAGGTCCCAGCACGCCGGAACAATCCACGACCTCGATACTGCCGGAGGCCAATAACCTTCCGAACTCCTGCATGGTTTCCGCTGACGTCATCGCCGTTCCTCCCCGTTGCGGTCCGCCTGCCGGTCTGCCGCCTTGTGTGCCACCGGCGATCATTGCCGGATGATAGCAAATTTATATGCGTTTGCAATTATCTTCCTCAACGTCGCGCCTCCCCGCGCAACAGGGAGAAGTTCCCCCCTCACCTCGACAAAATCTCCAGAAAGTTCAGAGGCCTCAATTGACGATGGACTGCCGCGAACCATGATTCACTACAATCCCCGCGAAATTTCAGCCCCAGGCTTCAGGAGAACGCCGATATGAAACAGCACCGCCTATCCCAAGTAAAGAGCATGGCACGTTCCGTCCGCGAAGGGCGTCTGGACCGCCGCGAATTCATGGCGCTCGCCAGTATCTGGGGCATGAGCGCCTCGGCGGCCGCCGGTCTGCTGGGCGCCTCGGCAAGCCCCGCTGCCGCACAGGAGCCCAAGAAGGGCGGCGTGCTGCGCATCGGCCAGCAGATCCTCGATATCAATGATCCGCGCACCTATGACTGGCCGCAGAAGTCGAACGTCGCCCGGCAATTCTGCGAACCCCTCGTCCGGTGGGAGGCTGACGGGTCTTTCTCTCCCTCGCTGCTTTCGGGGTGGGAGGTCAGCGACGATGCCAAGACCTATACGCTGTCGGTCAACACGAAAGCCGTCTGGAACAACGGGGACCCTTTCACCGCTGACGACGTGATCTTCAACATTCGCCGCATGGCCGATGCGACCGCCGAGGGCAATTCCATGGCCGCGCGTCTGGCTGCACTGCGCGAAGGCGATGCGACGCAGGCCGCCGATTCCGCGATCGAGAAAGTCGATGAGCAAACCGTGCGCCTTAACCTTTTCATGCCCGACATCACGCTCATCCCGTCGTTCGGCGATTACCCCGCGCTTTGCGTCCACCAGTCCTTCTCCGGTCAGTTGCAGGACAATCCCATCGGCACCGGTGGCTTCGAACTGGTGTCCTTTTCCATCGGGGACAAGGCCGTGCTGAAACGCCGCGAAGACGGCAAGTGGTGGGGCGGCGAAGTCTACCTCGACGGGCTGGAATTCATCGACCTCGGCAATGACGACACCGCCTTCATCGCGTCTTTCGAGGCGGATGAGATCGATATGAACGACGAAACCGCCAGCAACATAGAAGAGGTCTTCAACGCGCTTGGTCTTCAGCGGGGCGTTGCCCTGACCGCGACGACCGCGGTCGCCCGGATGAACGTCAAGGCGGCGCCCTTCGACAACCAGACCCTGCGCAACGCCGTGCAGATCGGCGTGGACAACGAATTGGTAACGGAATTGGCGATTGCCGGGCTGGGGTCCGTGGCCGACAATCACCATGTCGCCCCCGTTCACCCCGAATATGCCGAAGTCCCGCGCAAACCCCATGATCCGGCGCTCGCCAACGAGATGCTGACCGAATCCGGGAATGCCGATACGGAGATTGAACTCATCTCCATCGATGAGGGCGAGTTGAAGGATTTCGCCGACAGCGTAGCAGCGCAACTGCGGGACGCGGGTTTCAACATGACCCGGCGCACCCTGCCCGGGGCCACGTTCTGGAACGACTGGACGAAATACCCCTTCTCCACCACGTCATGGGGCGGGCGTCCGCTGGGTGTGCAGGTCTATGCCGTGGCCTACAAGACAGGCGAAGCGTGGAACGAAACCGGCTATTCCAACCCGGAGTTCGATGCAAAGCTGAACGAGGCGCTGGGCATATTCGATCCCGATCAGCGCCGGCCCCTCATGGCGGAACTGGAACAGATGTTGCAGGACAGCGGCGTGATCATCCAGCCCTACTGGCGCGAACTGGCCATGCACCATACGGACCGCGTGCAGAATTACGTCCGCCATCCGCTGCGTGAAATGCATCTGGAAAAGGTCTGGCTGGAAAGCTGAAGGACCACGGCCCCGACCGCGAACCGGTCGGGGTCACCCCCGCCTTTCGGCAAGGATCATATCCGCCGCCTTTTCGGCGATCATGATGACGGGCGACGCCGTGTTGCCCGACACGATTTTGGGCATGATCGAAGCGTCCACCACACGCAGGCCCGCGATGCCGCGGACTTTCAGCGTGGTATCGACCACCGCGTCAGGGTCGCTCCCCATCCGGCAGGTGCCGACGGGATGAAAGATCGTGGTGGCGATATCCCCCACCTTTTCCAGAAGCGATGCCTCGTCATCGTACCCGGGACCCGGCAAAAGCTCCTTCGGGCTGTAGGGCGCCAGCGCGCGGGCGGTCATCAGTTTGCGCGCCTGCCGGACGGAGGCCACCGCCACCATCCGGTCCCTTTGCGCCGAGAGGTAGTTCAAGGCAATGTCCGGCTGCTTCGATTGCGCGCGGGAGGTGACGTGGCTGGCCCCGACGCTGTCGGGCCTCAAGTTGCACACGGAAACCGTGATTGCCGGATAGGGGTGCAGCGGGTCGCCCAGCTTGTCCGTGGAAAGCGGCTGCACATGATATTCAAGGTCCGGCGTTTCCATCGCGGGGTCGCTGCGGGTGAACATGCCGAACTGACTGGGCGCCATCGACAGCGGCCCACTGCGGCGCCACGCATATTCCAGCGCCATACGCGCCTTGCCCCATGGGCTGTTGGCAAGCTCGTTCAGCGTGCGCGTCCCGCTCACGCCGAAGACCGTCCTGATCTGAAGGTGATCCTGAAGGTTCTCGCCCACCCCCGGCAGATCGTGCAGCGGTTCGATCCCCAGCGATGACAAGCGGTCCGACTGGCCGATGCCCGACAGCTCCAGCAGCTTGGGCGAATTGATCGCACCCGCCGCCAGAATGACCTCGGCCCGGGCGGAAACCCGGTGCTCCTGCCCGCCACGCTCATAGGTGACGCCCGTCGCCCGCTGATCCTTCAGGGTGACGCCTGCTACATGGGCTTCGGTCACGACTTTGAGGTTGGGCCGGTTCTTGACCGGGGTGAGAAATGCCTTCGCCGTGTTCCAGCGCCATCCGCCCTTCTGGTTCACCTCGAAGAAACCCGATCCTTCGTTCGTACCGCCGTTGAAGTCGTCGGTGGGCAGAATGCCGAACTCCTCCGCGCCGCGCTGAACCGCATGCAGAATATCCCAGGTGAGCCGCTGGCGGGTGACCTTCCATTCGCCGCCCGCGCCGTGCAGATCGTCGCCGCCGGCGTGGTGGTCTTCCACCCGTCTGAAGTAGGGCAGCACGTCGTCCCAGCCCCAACCAGCGTTACCCATCTGGCGCCAGCGATCATAGTCAGCCGCCTGCCCGCGCATGTAGATCATCCCGTTGACGGAGGAGCATCCCCCCAGCACCTTGCCCCGGGGATAGGTCAGGCTGCGCCCGTTCAACCCCGCTTCGGGGGCGGTTTTCATCATCCAGTCGGTGCGTGGGTTGCCGATGCAGTAAAGATAGCCGATCGGCACATGCACCCAATGGTAATTGTCGCGTTTGCCCGCCTCCAGCAGCAGAACGCGCGTGGCCGGGTCAGCCGAAAGACGGTTGGCCAACACGCAGCCTGCCGTGCCCCCACCCACGATGACGAAATCGAATGTCTCTGCCCCAGGCGCATCCTTCATGGGGAGGGACACCCGCGCGCGGCCTTATGCCCCCTCGCCCGCGTCAAAACCTGTAGAACGCCGCGGCGGTATCGTGAAACACCTGACGCAACGCCGTCTCATCGGACCCTACCTGCCCTTTCACGAAATCCACGAGATCGGGATAAGTCAGGTGCAGCCGGTCCACCGGGAAATTACTGCCGAACATGCACCGTTCCGGCCCGAAGGCCCCGAGCAGGGTCTGGGTGACATCGGCGGCCACCTTGCCGAGGTCGGACTTGAAATACATGGCATAGCCCGAAAGCTTCACCTGAACGTGGGAAAGCTCCGCCAGAGCCGCAATACCATCGGACCAAAGCGCCAGCCCCTCATCTGAATGGTCATAGGGGCACCCGAGATGTTCGAGCACGACCGGAATGTCCGGGTGATCCGCCAGCAGTTCCGCCGCCTGCCGCAACTGCCCCGGATAGGCCATCAGGTCGAACGAAAGCCCCAGATCGCTCAGCATGGCGAACTGGGAGCGCCATGTCAGATCGTCCAGCATGTTGCGCTTGAGGAAGCTCATATCCGGGCGGTCAGGCAGATGCGCGATGATCTGGCGGATACCCCGCATGTTGGGGTGCTCCATATGCCGCTGGGCCTGCTCGGCAAACGTTCCGGCAGCCAGATCGGCAAAAGCCACGATCATCACCGGAAAACCGGCCTCATCCGATTGGCGCTGGATATAGGCCGTTTCCTTGACTGGATCGGGGATCTTCGGATCGGCCTGAATATGGACCGACCCGCGCATCTGCCGCGGCTGGGGTTCATCCCGGAACTCGGCCAGCAGATAATCGCGCTGGATCGGGGTCGGATCGCCAAAGGGTTTGGGCGCACCGATATCACGCAGCCAGCCATATCCCATGTCGTCGGGATCGCTCTCCGGTGCCCAGAGATGGTGATGCGCATCAAGAAGGGGAAAATTATCGGTCATGTCGGCTCAAATCTTGCAACGCCTGCGCCACCCGGTCGAGACCTTTCTGCAGATTGGCCCCCGTCCCCCCGCCCACACCCAACCGGATATGCCGGGGCAGACCGTAGGCACTGCCCGGCAGCAGGAAGGTTCGATAGGGCTCGGCCAGCAAGGTCTTTGCTAAGCGATCCGGGTCCAATCCCGCGGGCAGACGCGCCAGCCCGATCAATCCGGCAGCGGGTGGCACCCACTCCAGCCCCGGCTGTGCCGCCACCCAGTCGCTCATCGCATCAAGGTTACGGCGCCCTTCGCAGCGGGCCTTTTCCATCGCGGGCGCATAGCGTTCGGGGCGCAGGGCAATCTCCGCGATGACCTCGCCCATTATGTTCATGATCTCGGATGCGTTTTCGCGAAGGATCAGCGCATCACTCATCAGCTCGGCGTCTCGGCAGATGAGCCACCCCGTCCGCAACCCCTGCAGGCCCAGCGCCTTGCTGACCGAACCGGTGGTGATGCCCCGTTCGTAAACCCCGGCGACGGAAGGCGTGCGGGGGCCCGCCCATTCCAGCCCGGCATAAACCTCGTCGATCAGCAGCCAGGCACCGGCGCTGCGCGCGATATCGACAATCTGATCCACTTCGTCCGCGGTCAGCAAATGGCCCGTCGGGTTGTTCGGATTGGTCAGGAAGATCATTCGGGTTTCCGATGAAACTGCGTCGGCCAGCGCCCCCATCGGCAGCGCCCAACCATCTTCTTCCCGGCGGGTGATCTTGGTGATGCGCGCGCCGATGGCCTTTGTCAGCACCTCCGCCTGCGGCCAGCCGGGGGTTTCGAGCACGATCTCATCCCCCGGCTGAAGGGTCTGCATGATCGCCAGATAATTCGCCTCAGCGGCCCCGGCAGTGATCAGCACATCTTCCTGCGTGCACCGCTCCGCCAGACCGGCGTTGGTCAGCACATGATCCCGCAATTCGGGAAGGCCCCGGAAATCCCGGTTGTTCCAGTCCAACGGCAGATCCGGGTCGAGATCGGACAGAAAATCTCCCAGCCGCGGGGATTCCGCGAGGGAGAAACCGACAACCGCTTCAGGCTCCGCTTCGGTCGTTTCCAGCAAATACTGGAACAGCGTGTGGATCTTGACTTTCAATCGCGGTCTCCTGCAACTCTCCCCCCGGGAGGACCAGTTACATGAATATGCAAGTTTCCCTGAAGGGCAAGCCCGTCCGGCTGGCCGTGCTGGACTACGGTCTTTTCGAAGTCCACGCAGGCCCACGGACCATCGGTATCTGTGGCTTCGTCGTGCAGACCGATGCCGGGGAAACCATCCTGATCGACACGGGCTTTCCGGAAAAATACGCTCGGGACGCCGCGGCCGCCACCGAAGAGGACGACCTGGGCAGCTTTGGCCGCGTCCTGTCCGTCACGCCGGAAAACCTGCCAGCGGCACAACTGGGCAAGCTGGGGCTGGCGAAGGACGATGTGACCCTCATGATCCAGAGCCACACCCACATAGACCACGTGGGCGACATGGCCGGGTTTCCCAATGCGCCGATCCTCATCTCCGCCGCGGAACGGGCGCTTCCTCGGCCGCTTTACTGGTCAGGCAAGCAGCCGATGGACTGGCCGGATGCCCGATATCACACCGTCGATGCGGACGTGACGTTGGGACCCGGGTTCGAGGTGCTGCATTGCCCCGGTCACGCGCCGGGCCAACTGGCCTTCATGGTCGATCTGCCCCAAACCGGTTGGGTGCTGCTGACGTCGGACGCGATCAGCCGCGCTTCTGAAATCGACGAAAAGTTCGCCGGCTCATGGGACGTGGCGCAGGCCATCCACCACGGGGACCGGCTGATGAAATTGGCGAATGAACGCGATGCCTTCGTGATCTTCGGTCACAGCCCGGAGCAATGGCCCGACCTCAGTAAAGCGCCGCATTGGTTCACCTGAGGCTCCTCAGCGTACATCCCGCCCCTGATTGAGGATGATGACGTTCCCGCTGGAAATATCCCCGGCAGAGGAAACGAGAAACCCGACCCAATCCGCAATCTCGCGTGCTTCCATCGCGCGACCATGGGGCATCTGCGCAATGGCACGGGCCAGAACCTCATCGCTCAACACACCGAAAAGCGGCGTTTCGGTCATCGCGGGAGCAAGCGAATTCACAGAGATCCGCGCGCTGGCGTACCGCCGCGCCAAATCCTTGGTCAGGTTGTCCAGCGCCGCCTTCGAAGCGCGGTAATGGGGCGGGTCGAAAACATCGAAATTATAGGCGCCGTTGGACGATATGTTGACGATCTTGCACACGCCGTCCCGCCCCTCCATCAGTTTGATCGCGCATTGGCAGCAATGAAATGCGGCCGAGAAGTTGAGTTTCATCTGGCGCTCGAACTCCTGCTCGGGGATTTCCGGGAATTCGGACATGAAGCAGGTGCCCGCATTGTTCACCAGCACATCCACGCCACCGTGATCCTTGCCGATCCGGTCGAAAGCCGCCGCGATTGCGCCCGCTTCCATCAGGTCGACCTCTATCGCCTGAAAGTTCGCTTCTGCCATATCCGCCAGACCGTCGGCATTCACGTCCAGCCCCATGACGTGGAGGCCGTCGTCGATCAGCCGCCGGGTTATCGCCCGGCCCATACCGCCCGCCGCACCCGTCACCACTGCTATTCTGTCCATCCGGTGCCCTCATCCCTTGGCCGCATTGACGCGGCGCCTCTGTCACTCGATAGATGTAAACGCACATATTTTACCGCGCAAGGAAACAGCATGCCCCCGCGACCCGCCCGGCGCATCACACAGACCTCTCCGAAGGATTTCGGCATGTACGCCAAGGCCGCCCGGCGCGGGGGCGACCTCATCCATCTCGAACTGGGGATGCCGGTGGAGGACACCCCAGCCCACATCAAGGAGGCGACCATTGCGGCCCTCAGAAGGGGAGAGGTACATTATTCCGACCTCCAGGGGCTGCCCGAACTGCGCGCGGCGCTCGCCCGCAAACTGCAAAGGCAGAACCTGATCGATGCATCGGCAGACGAGGTGCTGATCACGAACGGGCTGACGCAAGCCTCTTTCGCGGCCTTCATGGCTTACCTCGATGAAGGGGATGAGGTGCTCCTGCTCGGCCCCTATTATCCGCAGCACATCGGAAAGGCCGAACTTGCGGGCGCGCGCGTTGTCACCGCATCACTGGACCCGTCCGATGGCTTCAGCATTCGCCGCGCGGCGATAGAGCCGCATATCACCCCCGCCACCCGGGCCATTGCGCTAATAAATCCCTGCAATCCTACCGGCCGCGTCTACCGGAGGGAGGAGTTGGAGGTGATCGCCGAACTGGCGACCCGCCACGACCTGCTCGTGTTTTCGGACGAAGTGTACGAGGAGATCGTCTACGACGATGCACAGCATCTATCCATCGCGGCGCTGCCGGGCATGAAGGAGCGGACGATTTCCATGTTCGCCTTTACCAAGGCCTATGCGATGGACGGATGGCGGCTCGGCTATGTTGCGGCGGACGCGGCGCTGCTTGAACCCTTGCTCAAGATCACGGCGAACGAGGTGACGCACGTCAATACTTTCATCCAGTACGGCGCACTTGCAGCCGTTACCGGGCCGGGGGATGTCCTGGCCGGGATGGTCGCGCGCGACAGGGAGCGGCGCGATCTGGTGGTGGCAAGGCTCAACCAGATGCCCGGTGTCGTCTGCCCGAACGTCGAAGGGACCATTTACGCCTTTCCCGACATTTCGGGCACTGGGCCGACAGATCAGGACTGCGCCGACAGGCTGCTGGAGGAAACCGGCGTCGTTGTCGAAGCAGGCAGTTTCTACGGGGCCGCAGGCGCTGGCAGGCTGCGCGTCTGCTTCGGTTCAGCCGAACTTCCTCGCCTGACGGAGGCGATGGACAGGATGCAGGCGTTTTTCAACCGCCTATGACTTCAGAAAAAGGTGCTGCAGGGTCTCTGTCAGCCGGTCCACATGCCTGCGCTCGGTCATCGCCCCCGGGGACACCCGCAGGATCGGCCCGCGACAATCCACCAAGATCTCGCGCTCCGCCATCTGCTTCAGGATTGCCGTGGCGTCCGCACTTTCAGGCAGGCGGAACATCACGGAACCGCCGCGCCTTTCAATGTCGGGGGGGCTGGCAAGGCGCAGGGAGGTCTGCTCGGCCGCGGACAGGATTCGCGCCGTCATTTCACGGTTTGCGCGGATCAGATCGCCCTGCCGCTCTGCATGCCAGCGCAGGGCCGGAATGCTCCCCAGACAGGCCAGAACCGACGGCGTGCCGTGATCGAAACGCCGTGCGTCCGCGGCATAGGCGAAACCATTCAAGTCCCATGAGAACGGATTTTCCTGCGAAAACCAGCCGCGCAGTTCAGGTGCGCAGTCTTTCAGCAGTGAGGGATTGACCTGCAAAATCCCCGCCCCCGGTGTTCCGCAGAGCCATTTCAGCGAGGAACCCACTACGAAATCAACAGGCGTATCTTTGAGCGAAAAGGGCACGATTCCAACGCCCTGCGTGATATCAACACCGATCATGGATCCCTGTTTACGGCCATGTTCCAGCAATCGGGCCAGATCGCACCGATGCGATGATGTCGATGTCACGAAAGTCAGCAGCGCGAGGGCGACATCCCCGTCCCATGCCGCGATCATGTCTTCATCGCGCACCCAGAATTCGCCCTTGCGGATGGGAACTGTTCGCAGCTCGAAGCCAACCCGATTGGCCAGCCCGTTCAACAGGAAATGCAGGCTTGGAAAGCAATCCGCCGCGATCAGTAGGGCCTTGCCCCGCAGCCGATCCTCGGGAAGCGCGCCCAACAGGGAATAGAGCGCGGTGGTCACGTTCTCGGCACTGGTCAACGTGCCTTCGGGGGCGTCGATCAGGTTGCACCAATGGTGCAGGAACTCTTGCCGGGCCTCGAGCACACGGGGCCACTGGGCATCGTCCAGCGCCCCCCAGATGCCTGCGAACTGAGCGAGTGCCGCGCCCATTTCCTCGGCCTTGCGGGGGTATTGTCCAATGGAATGATAAAGGAAATATGCGGGATCTGTCATTCTGGGCCTTCAGTCTTTGAAGCGGACGCTAACGGGTTGCACCCCCCAAGTCCCGCTCAAAAACACTGTCTCGCTAACCCTGTTGCGCGCGCCACCCGGCGAGAGCGAAGAACCCCCCTGCCCGCCAAAACGTCCTAAAGCAGATCAACTTTCCGCGCCCTCGGAAGGCTGCTCATGGAACCGCTTTCAACAAGCGGCGTTAGGCCAACACAAGAAATTTACTTTTCGTCATGGGAGAAAGCGAATGTACGGAATCTTCTACCTCATTGGCCTCATCGTCATTGTTCTCGCCCTGTTGAACCTCATCGCCTGATACCAAGGAGGCTTGTCATGACTACATCCAACACGCCCAAATCAACCACGACGGACAACCTGTCCGACAAGGTTAAATCGACCGCAAGCAGCGCTTCCGAAAACCTGCGGAATACCGCGCAGGACGTGGCGCAGACCGTGTCGCACGAAGCGGCCAGCTATGCGGACCAGACCAAGGAAACCGCTGCCGATGAAGTGAAGAGCGTCTCTTCCGCGTTGCGGCATGCGGCGGACGACCTGCGCAGCGGC
>NZ_LWEX01000107.1 GCF_001634885.1 Sulfitobacter sp. HI0040
TGCGGGCGGGCAGGGCGCACACTAAGACGCCCGCATGAACAGCCCCGCACAAACCCAGCCCCCGGCCATTCCCGCCTTTGTCCTCGTTCGGCCCCAGATGGGCGAGAATATCGGGGCCGCCGCCCGCGCCATGTGGAACTTCGGTCTCGACAACATGCGCGTCGTGGCCCCGCGGGACGGCTGGCCCAACCCCGCCGCCGTGGCCATGGCCTCGGGCGCCGGGCGGCTTCTGGATGAGGCGCTGCTCTGCCCCGACCTGCCGGAGGCCACGGGCGATTGCGATTTCGTACTGGCCACCACCGCGCGCGGCCGGGACCTGACGAAACCCGTCTACACCCCCGAAGCCGCGATGATCGAGGCACGCGCCCGCATCACGCAGGGCCAGCGTGTTGCCGTGCTGTTCGGACCGGAGCGGGCGGGTCTTGAAAACGACGACATCGCGCGGGCCAATGCCATCGTGTCCGTGCCGGTGAACCCGCGGTTTGCCTCGCTCAACCTTGCGCAATGCGTGTTGCTGATGGGCTATGAATGGATGCGCGCTGCCGGCGGTACCGAAGCCGTCACGACCGAGATGGCGGGCACCGACTGGGCCAGCCACGCCGAGGTCGAACACCTCGCGCGGCATTACGAAGACCGGATGGACGAGGCGGGCTTCTTCTTCCCCGAACATAAATCCGCGTCCATGCGGATCAATCTGCGCAACATGTGGTCCCGCCTGCCGCTGACCCGCGCCGACGTGCAAATGCTGCACGGGATGATGCGGCAAATGGTACGCTGGAAAGAGCGCGACTAGATCTCCGCCGCTGTCTGTCCTACCTAACGCGGGCCTGATCATCAGGCCGGACGGAGGGACGCGACATGGCTGAAAAACGCAAGCTTTTCGAGGAAGTGGGGGCGCCGCAGCAGGCCCGGCCCGTGGCGAAGACCGGCGTGATCGACGCCGGGCGCGGTGGTGCCCGGGGGGCGGTGCGGATTTGGCTTCTGATCCTTTTCGCGCTGGTGTTCGTGATGATCAGCGTGGGCGGGGCGACCCGGCTGACCGACAGTGGCCTATCCATCACCGAATGGCGGCCCGTCACCGGCGCGCTGCCGCCCCTGAGCGCGGCGGAATGGGAAAACGAGTTCGCCAAATACCGCGAGATCGACGAATTCCGCCTTCAGAACGACTGGATGCAGCTTTCTGACTTCAAGAGCATCTATTGGTGGGAATGGGGCCATCGCCAGCTGGGCCGCGTGATCGGGCTGGTCTGGGCCATCGGGTTCTTCTGGTTCCTGCTGCGGCGGCAGATCCCGCCGGGCTGGACCGGGCGGCTGTTGCTGCTTGGGGGGCTGGGCGGTCTGCAGGGCGCCATCGGTTGGTGGATGGTCGCCTCCGGCGTCACGACCGGCACGGCGACGGTGGATGTGGCGAGCTATCGGCTTGCCACGCATCTGGGCCTCGCCTTTGTCATCCTCGGCGTGATCACCTGGTATGCGATGCTGCTGAGGCGGCCCGAACGTGACCTGCTGCAGGCCCGCCGCGCGATGGAGCGCAAGCAATACGGCCTCGCCACCGGGCTGTTGCATTTCACCTTTTTGCAAATCCTTCTGGGCGCTCTGGTCGCCGGGATCGACGCGGGCCGCTATTTCGTGGACTGGCCGCTGATGCAGGGGCAGGTCTTTCCGCCGGACGCGTTCAACATCACCCCGGCCTGGCGCAATTTTTTTGAAAACCCGGGGCTCGTCCAGTTCATGCACCGGGTTTCGGGCTACCTGCTGGCGATCTTCAGCGTCGTCGTCTGGCTGCGCGGGCGGAGATCGAGCCATCCCGCCACGCGAAACGCCTTCAACGTGGTGCTGGCGGTTCTGGCCATCCAGATCGCCGTGGGCATCACCACCGTGCTTTACGCGGCACCTGTGCATATCGCGCTGGTGCATCAGGCGCTGGCCGTCGTCCTGTGGGTCACGATCCTGCGGGCGCGTTTTCTGGCGGCCTATCCCATCGCCACATCCCTGAGAGGAACCTGACATGAAGGCTTACGACGAATTGATGGCGTTCCAGCGCGAAACCGAAGCGCTGGCCGAAGTGGCCGGGCGCCTTGGCTGGGATCAGGAAACCGTCATGCCGCGCGGGGCGGCCCCCCAACGGTCCGAGGAAATGGCCGCGATGCAGGGCGTGCTGCACGCCCGCAACGTGGATCCGCGCGTGGCCGACTGGCTGGCCGCGATCGACGGCGAGGCGCTGGACGAGGTCGCGCGCGCCCAGCTTCACCACATCCGCCGCGGGCACGACCGCGCCACCCGGGTGCCGGGCGAGCTGTCGTCGCGGATCGCGCGTGTGACCTCGCGCGCGCAGGGCCTTTGGGCAGAGGCGCGCGCCACGGATGATTTCGCGGCTTTCGCGCCCGTGCTGGAAGAGGTCATCGCCCTGAAGCGGGAGGAGGGACAGGCCCTTGCCGCGGGAGGAGACGTCTATGATGCGATGCTGGACGATTACGAACCGGGCGCCACCGCCGAGACGCTGACCGCGATGTTCGGCGCGCTGCGGCCCGCCCTTGCCGATCTGCGCGCGGCGGTGCGCGAAGCGCCGCAGCCGCCGGTGCTGGAAGGCGTCTTCGACGAGGCCGCCCAGATGGAGCTGACCCGGCTGCTGGCCACCACCTTCGGCTACGATTCCAGCATCGGGCGGGTGGACAAGGCGGTGCATCCGTTCTCCTCTGGCTCGGGTCTGGATGTGCGGATCACCACCCGGACCAATCCGCTGGATCCGTTCAACTGCTTCTATTCCACGATCCACGAAGTCGGCCATGCGGCCTATGAACAGAACATCGATCAGGCATATCTGCTGACCCCGCTGGGGCGGGGCGTGTCGATGGGCGTGCATGAAAGCCAGAGCCGTATCTACGAAAACCAGCTGGGCCGCAGCCGCGCCTTCACAGGATGGCTCTTTGGCAAGATGCGCGATGCCTTCGGTGACTTCGGCGTGGCGGATGCAGAGACGTTCTACCGCATCGTCAACCGCGTCTCGGATGGGTACATCCGGACCGAAGCGGATGAATTGCAGTACAACCTGCATGTTCTGCTGCGCTTCGATCTGGAACGTGCGCTGATGTCGGGCGATCTGCAGGTCGGCGATCTCGAAGCCGCGTGGAACGACCGTTTCGAGGCGGATTTCGGTTATCCGGTGGACAAGCCGTCCAACGGGGTTCTGCAGGATGTGCATTGGTCCGTCGGGCTCTTCGGGTATTTCCCGACCTATACGCTGGGCAACGTCTATGCCGGGTGCCTGCACGAGGCCCTGCGCGCCGCGCATCCCGATCTGGACGATCACCTCGCCCGGGGGGAGACGGGCGTCGCGACGGAATGGCTGCGCACGAACGTGCAGACCCATGGCGGGCTTTATACCCCGCGGGATGTCATCCGCCGGGCGAGCGGCATTGAGCCCAGCGAAGCGCCCCTGCTTTCCTACCTGCAGAACAAGTTCGGCGACCTCTACGGCCTTTGAACTTGCCAAGCCTTCCACCAAAAATTGCCGCATTTGCGATCTAGACACGGAGAACCGAAAAAGAGGCCGACTTCGTGAACGATATGACCGCGATGACCGCACAAGACGATGCACCGCTGCAGATCGAACTGGTGGACGATATGCCCGCCATGAAACGGCTGCGCCCCGCATGGGACGCGCTGCTGCGCAAGGACCCCGATTCGGGGTTCTATCTGTCGTGGGACTGGATGGCCTCCCTCTTCGAGGTTCACCCCGGCAGCTGGTGCGTCCTCTGCCTGCGTGACCCCGAAGACCCCCGCGCGCTCTGCGCGGTGTTGCCCATGCGCCGCCGGTTGTACTGGAGCAGGTCGCGCCGTGTCTTTCAGGCGCAATTGGCCGCCGCCTCGCGGCTGGGGATGGGCGAATATACCGGCATCCTGTGCGACCCCGCGCGCGAACGCTGGGCCATGGCGGCGCTGGGTCTGGCGCTGGGGCAAATGGACTGGTCCCATTTCGAGATCAAATACGAACCCACCGGACGCCGCCTGCGGATGCTGGCGGCAGCACTTCCCAAAGCGGGCTTCAACGTCACATGGCCCCCGCACCGGATCAACGGCGGCAAGACCGACCAGCTTGTGGTGCCGCAGATCGAATTGCCCGACACGATGGAGGCCTATTACGCGTCACTGAGCGCGAACCGCCGCCAAAAGCTGACCCGCGCACGCCGCCAGATGGAGGCGGACCCTTCGATCCAATCGCGACTGCCCACGCCCGAAACCTTCCACGCGATGCGCGACGACGTGCTGGCGCTGTGGCGTAAGCGCTGGGAGGGCGATCTTTCATCTGCCCGTATCGAATATCTTACCGCGCAATACGCCCTCTTCCTCGACCGGGTGTGGAATATCGGCGCGCTTTACATGCCGACGCTCTGGCAGGGGGAAGAGATGATCGGCGCCCTGAGCCATGTGGCCGACCGCGATGGCAGGCGCATGACCTCCGTCTTCGGGGCCCGGCGGATGGGCAACGAGAAACTGGATATCGGGCGGCTGCAACGCGGGCTCGCCATCGAACATGCCATCGACGAAGGTTTCCGCTTCTACGACCTTGGCCATGGTGACGAGACCTACAAATACAATTTCGCCACCGGCGACAGAAAGCTCGCCTATATGGAAGTCACGCGCCGCAACATGAAGGCGGCCCATATGATTCCGCCCGAATACCTCGGCAGCGCCATGCGGCGGCTTCGCAGGTTGATCGACAGGGAAGACATCAAGGGTGCGACGGCAGCGGCGGCGCAGATAGAGAAAGCGTTGGCGGCCTGGCAGCAGAACAGGGGCTGAGAGAACCAGCCTTGGCCGAAGGGGCGGGGGCAGGGCTGGCCGCGCCCCCGCGTCAATTCGTCAAATAGTCGGCTACTCAGTCCGCCACGTCCTCGGGCTGATCCGGTTCCGCCTGATCGGCGATCCATGCAACGCTCACGACCTCTTCGCCGCGCCCGGTGTTGAAGACACGTACGCCGCCCGCGCTGCGCGAGCGGAAGGATATGCCGTCCACCGGCACACGGATCGACTGCCCCTTGGAGGTGGCCAGCATGATCTGGTCGTCCATCTCCACCGGGAAGGAGGCGACGATATCCCCGCCGCGCATCGCCTTGTCCATCGCCGCGACACCGAGGCCGCCGCGCCCGCGCACGGGATAATCGTGGCTGGAGCTGAGTTTGCCGGCACCCCGGCTGGTGATTGTCAGGATCAGGTTTTCGGCCGCCGACATTTCCACATAGCGTTCATTCGAGAAGTTCGGATCGGCTGCTGTCTCTTCTTCCTCCGCCTCGGGATCGTCGGCAAGCCCGGCCATGGCCCGGCGCATCTTGAGATAGGCGGCGCGTTCCTCGGAGGTCGCGTCGAAGTGGCGGATGATCGACATAGACACGACACGGTCATCGCCGTTCAGGCGAATACCGCGCACGCCCACGGAGGAGCGGCTGTTGAAGACCCGCACGTCTGTCGCCGGAAAGCGGATCGCCCTGCCTGAATTCGTCACCAGCATCACGTCATCGTCGTTGCTCGCGATGCGCGCGTTGATCAGCGTGGTACCCGCATGCTCGTCCTCGAACTTCATGGCGATCTTGCCGTTGCGCATGACGTTGGTGAAATCCGACAGCTTGTTGCGCCGCACGGTGCCCGCGCTGGTGGCGAAGACGACCTGCAGATCGTCCCATTCGGCCTCGTCCCGGTCCACCGGCATAATGGCGGCGATGGAAACGCCCGCCGGGATCGGCAGGATGTTGACGATGGCCTTGCCCTTCGACGTGCGCCCACCCTGCGGCAGCCGCCAGGTCTTCAGCTTGTAGACCATGCCATCGGTGGTGAAGAACAGAAGCTGCGTGTGGGTGTTGGCCACGAAAAGCGTCGTGACGACATCCTCTTCCTTGGTCTGCATCCCCGATACGCCCTTGCCGCCCCGGCGCTGGCT
Organism: Sulfitobacter sp. HI0040; assembly: GCF_001634885.1. Taxonomy (GTDB): domain Bacteria; phylum Pseudomonadota; class Alphaproteobacteria; order Rhodobacterales; family Rhodobacteraceae; genus Sulfitobacter. The sequence continues at coordinate 5,936 of NZ_LWEX01000107.1, forward strand.
GCGGAATTCGGCCAGTGGCGTGCGCTTGATGTAGCCGCCGGAGGTCACGGTCACGACCATTTCCTCGCGCGCGATCAGGTCCTCGTCCTCCATGTCGCCGGACCAGTCCACGATCTCTGTCCGGCGCGGTACGGCGAAGAGTTCGCGGACTTCGCGCAGCTCGTCGGCGATGATGCCCATGATCCGCTCACGGCTACCCAGAATCTCAAGGTATTCCTTGATCTTGCCGGCCAGTTCTTCGAGTTCGTCGGTCACTTCCTTGACGCCGATCTGAGTGAGGCGCTGCAGCCGCAGCTCCAGAATGGCGCGGGCCTGCGCCTCGGAGAGGTTGTAGGTGCCGTCCTCGTTCGCGGTATGGGTCGGATCGTCGATAAGCCGGATGTAGGGCAGGATCTCCTCCGCCGGCCAGCGGCGGGTCATCAGCCTTTCTCGCGCCTCGCCCGCATCGGCAGAAGACCGGATGGTTTGAACCACCTCGTCGATATTCGTGACGGCGACGGCCAGACCGCACAGGATGTGGCTCCGCTCCCGCGCCTTGCGCAACAAGTAGGCGGTGCGCCGGGCCACGACATCCTCGCGGAAATCGACGAAGGCCGTGAGGAAGCGCCGCAGGGTCAGCGTTTCAGGGCGCCCGCCGTTCAGGGCGAGCATGTTGCAGCCGAAATAGGTCTGCATCGGGGTGAAACGGAAAAGCTGGTTCATGACCACTTCGGCGGTGGCGTCCCGCTTCAACTCCACCACGACCCGGACACCGTTCCGGTCGGATTCGTCCTGCACATGGGCGATACCGTCGATCTTCTTTTCGCGCACCTGTTCCGCGATTTTCTCGATCATCGCGGATTTGTTCACCTGATAGGGGATTTCGTCGATGACGATGGCGTAGCGGTCCTTGCGGATCTCCTCCACCCGGGTCTTGGCGCGCACGATGACGCTGCCGCGTCCTTCAAGGTAGGCTTTGCGCGCGCCGGAACGGCCCAGCATGATCCCGCCAGTGGGGAAATCGGGGCTGGGGATGTATTCGATCAGCTGTTCGCTGGTCAGGTCCGGGTCTTCGATCAGCGCCAGCGTGGCATCGACAACCTCGCCGAGGTTATGGGGCGGGATATTGGTGGCCATGCCGACGGCGATACCGCCCGCACCGTTGACCAGCATGTTGGGATAGCGCGCGGGCAGGACTGTCGGTTCACGGTCCTTGCCGTCATAGTTGTCCTGAAAATCGACTGTATCGCGGTCGATGTCTTCCAGCAGATACTGCGCGGCCTTTTCCATCCGCACTTCGGTGTAGCGATAGGCGGCGGCCTTGTCGCCGTCCATGGAGCCGAAGTTGCCCTGACCATCGAGCAGCACGAGGCTCATGGAAAAGTCCTGCGCCATGCGCACCAGCGCGTCATAGATCGCCGTGTCGCCGTGGGGGTGGTATTTACCCATGGCCTCCGCCACCGGGCGGGAGGATTTGCGGTAAGGCTTGTCATGCGTGTTGCCGGTTTCATGCATCGCATAAAGGATGCGGCGGTGCACCGGCTTCAGCCCGTCGCGCAGGTCGGGAATGGCCCGGCTGACGATGACCGACATCGCATAGTCGAGATAGGAATTGCGCATCTCTTCTTCGATGCTGACGGACGGCCCGTCGTACATCGGCCGCTCTGGCCCGTTTTCGTCATCGGTTTCAGGGGTTTCGGGCGTATCGCTCACGTCATCGACCTGTCTTTGTCAGCCTCTATATCTTGCGTCATTCCTTATCAGAATCCACAGGATAGGCGCAATGCCTGTGGCAAAAACACACTGGCAGCAACAGATGCCGAGTGCCAATGCGCTGTTTTCGTTGAAAAGTAATTCAGTGAGCGCAGACTGGTCCTGCGAGGCAGGGAAAAGGAGACTGAAAATGTCCCATCTCGAAACGGAAATGATGTTGAAGGGCTACGGGCTCACCACCGCTGAATTCTTCTATCACATGCCCGATTACACCCATGTGCTCAACAGCTTCATCTGGCAGGAATACGATCTGGCGCCCGATCATCCGCGCCTGTTCCAGTTCATCGAGTTCTGGCAGGAAAAGCTCGACGGGCCGCTCCATTCGGTACAGTTCACCCATCGCCGGATGCTGGCGTCGGGCGAATGGCGCAACGTGAAGGGCGAATTCACGCTGCACTGAAGCGCGTTGACGTGACGTTGTGCAGATAGGGGCGCGCAAGGCTGCGGGTTCCCGTCTAGGCTGACCTGAAAGAGGGGGAAGCCATGAAGCGATTGCTGACGGATCAAAAGGACATCACGCGGACCACGCTGGAAAATGTACAGCCCGCCCGGCTGGAAGAGGGTCAGGCCCGGCTGAGGCTCGAAAGCTTCGCCCTGACGGCGAATAACGTGACCTATGCCGCCGTCGGGTTCCAGACGGGGTATTGGAAGTTCTTTCCCACAGGCGTGGATGGGCAGGGCCTTGTCCCCGTCTGGGGTGTGGCAGAGGTGGTGGAAAGCCGCGCCGACGCGCTGAACCCGGGCACACGCCTTTACGGTTTCTATCCCTTGGCGGAAGAGCTGGTGATCACGCCGCACGCGGATGCGCAGGGCATGATCGTCGATGCCGCCCCGCACCGGGCCGAACTGCCGGCGGTCTACAACCGCTACTCGCCGGTGCAGCCCGCTCCGCAGCGGCAGGAAGACCTGCGCGCCTTGTTGCAGCCCTTGTTGGCAACTTCCTACCTGCTCTGCGACTGGCTGATCGACAATGACTTCTTTGGCGCCGAACAGGTCATCGTGGGGAGCGCATCATCGAAAACTGGGCTGGGCCTGTGCAAATTCCTTGCCGAGCCCGACACCCCGCGCAGGCACGTCGTGGGGCTGACCTCGGCGGGGAACGTGCCCTTTGTCGAACGGACAAGTGGCTGCGATCAGGTGTTGCCCTATGACCGCGCGGAGGAGATCGAGCGGCGGCCTTCGGTCTTCATCGACATGGCGGGCAATGGCCGGGTCAAGCAAGCAGTGCACGCAAGGCTGGGCGATGCGTTGAAACATTCCGCCGCCGTGGGCCTCAGCCATTGGGACAAGTTCGAGGCGGGCCAGACGCTCGAAGGGGTGAAGCCGCAGTTCTTCTTCGCTCCGGCGCAGATCGCCAAGCGCCGCGAGGAATGGGGGCCGGGGATAATGGAAAAGCGCGTCAGCCAGGCATGGAAACGACTGGCGGAGAATGCCGCCGACTGGATCGACCTGCGCAGCCATCACGGGCTTTCAGAAGCGGCAGAGGTCTACGATTCGCTTGCGCAGGGGCGCGCAAACCCCCGCGACGGCCATATCATCCGCCTTTGACGGGCAAATGGGCCGCAGCCGTCAGGCCGAACAGCTCGCCCCGCCCAGAACACAGAACTTGGCGCAATGCGGATGGTTGAGCGCCACCGGCCGCTCGGCCTCTGCCAATGTCGTCCCCAGTTCGAACTCCGGCGAATAGGGCAGCAGCGTGCAGGCCAGAACCGCCGGGGTCGCGGCACCCTTGCGTTTCACCACCATCCGGGAAGAGGCGCACATCACGGCATCGGGCGATTTGCCGAGGATGCCCCAGCAGGCGGTCGTAATCTCCGGCACTTCGACGTTTTCGTCCATCTCCGGGAAAAGCACGGTCATTCCCGGATCCTTCGCGTCGATGTCGAACCCGTGCCGGGCAAAGAATTCCGCATAGCCCGCGCGGCTTTCGGCCTCGCTGTCGCCAAAGGCCGACCGGCCCGCCACGGCCATGGTAAAGCCAGCGTCGCGCAGCCATTCCATGCCTGCAAGCGTCTTGTCGAAGGCACCTGCACCGCGTTCCAGATCGTGTAGCTTCGCGCCATAATGGTCGAGCGAGATGCGCAGCGTCATCTTGCCGGGATAGTCGGCCTGCAGCGCGCGCAGACCGTCCTGCATGGTCTTCCGCATCATGGGCCGCATGGCGTTGGTGAGAATCAGGACTTCGTAGCCGCGCTCAAGGGCGGCCCGAGTAATCTCGATCATCTCGGGGTTCATGAAAGGCTCGCCCCCGGTAAAGCCGATTTCACGCACCGGCCATCCCCGTTCCTCGATCTGGTCGAGATAATCGCGCACCTCCGCCGCCGAGATATAGACAAGCGCATCGTTCGTGGGGCTTGAGGCGATGTAGCAGTTGGCGCATTCGATGTTGCAGAGCGTGCCCGTATTGAACCAGAGCGTCTGGGCATTGCTCAACTCAACTTGGGCGCGCGGCTCACCTTTGGCGGTCAGCTTCGGGTTCTGAAACTTGCCCTCGTTCGCAGGTGCCATGTCTTTCATCTATGGTATTGCCTCGCCGGTCGGATTGGTTTGTGATCGTCCTACGTCAGCCGAGCCTCCAACAAAAGGAAGGTTTAGTCGACCCACAGACTTGTGAAGGTACGGTTTTCGCGTATGTTTGCGCTAACATTTTGAGCGAACATCCGGTTCACACGACCGGCAAGGGGGTGAAAATGGTTTCGCGCGTGATACCGGTCGATCCATTCGATCTGGTGATTTTTGGCGGTACGGGCGATCTGGCACGGCGCAAGATCCTGCCGGGCCTGTTCCGGCGTTTCTGCGCGGGCCAGATGCCGCCCACGGCACGGATCATCGGCGCGGCACGCACGGAAATGGACAGCGCGGGCTATCGCGACATGGTCGCGGAGGCGATCGCGGAATTCGATGGTGACAACGGCGCAGGCAAGGATCAGCTCAAGGCGTTTCTGGGGCAGGTCGACTACGTGTCCATCGACGCGCTGGGGGAATCGGGCTGGGAGGCCTTGCAAACCCTCATGGCGGGCAGCGACCGAATCGAGGCCTATTATTTCTCCGTCTCGCCCTCGCTTTTCGGCGAACTGGCAGAGCGGCTTCAGAAATGGGGCATGGCGGACAAAAGCGCGCGCATCGTCGTGGAAAAGCCCTTTGGCCGGGATCTGGAAACCGCGCAGGCCCTCAACCGGACGCTGGCCACCTATTTCGACGAAACCCAGATTTACCGGATCGATCATTACCTCGGCAAGGAAACGGTGCAGAACCTCATGGCCGTGCGCTTCGGCAACATGCTGTTCGAACCCCTGTGGAACGCGCAATACGTCGATCACATCCAGATCACCGTGGCAGAAACCGTGGGCGTTGGGGGCAGGGGCGAATATTACGACCGCGCAGGCGCAATGCGGGACATGGTGCAGAACCACCTGATGCAGCTTTTGTGCCTCATCGCGATGGAACCGCCCGCGCGGTTCGACCCGGACCCCGTGCGCGACGAAAAGCTGAAGGTCATTCGCGCGCTTGATCCGGTGCTGCCGCATCATATCGCGCGCGGGCAATATCAAGCGGAACCCTGCAACGAAGCGAATGCGCCCGGCTACAGGACCGCGGTCGGCGATGCCCGGTCGCGCACCGAAAGCTTCGTGGCGCTCAAGACCCATATCAGCAACTGGCGCTGGTCCGGCACGCCTTTCTACCTGCGCACCGGCAAGCGCATGTCAGCCCGGTCCTCCGAGATCACGGTGGTGTTCAAGGAAACCCCCCATTCCATCTTCGGCGAAGAGGCGGGACGCCACCGCAATGTCCTGTCGATCCGTCTCCAACCGAACGAGGGGATCACGCTGGGCGTGACCATCAAGGAGCCGGGTCCGGGTGGCATGCGGCTTGTGGATGTGCCGCTCGACATGACCTTCGCCGAAGCTTTGGGGGAGGATGGCGCGGAGCAGGTGGATGCCTACGAACGTCTCGTGATGGACGTGATCCGCGGCAACCAGACCCTTTTCATGCGGGGTGACGAGGTGGAGGCCGCATGGGCCTGGACCGATCCGATCATCCAGGGGTGGGAGTCGCGCAACGATGTGCCCAAACCCTATGACAGCGGAACCGATGGTCCGACGGATTCGTTCGAACTCATGCGCCGGGACGGGCGCAAATGGCGAAAGGTATCCCCATGAACCTCAAAGAATATTCCGATCGTGAATTGCTGGCCATGAGCGTCGCGAACGTGCTGGCGGGCGAGTTGAAGAACGTACTGACAGCCAATGACAAGGCGACCTTCGCAGTGCCGGGCGGTACCACGCCCGGCCCGATCTTCGACATGTTGAGCAGCACCCGGCTTGACTGGTCCTCGGTCCGGGTGCTCCTGACAGATGAACGCTGGGTGCCGGAAAGCGATGGTCAGTCCAATGCGGCACTGGTGCGCAAACGGCTGCTCACCGAACATGCGGCGGCGGCCCGTTTCATGCCCTTCTACCGTGACGGCATGACCGCGCAGGAGGCCGCCGAAGACATCGCCCCGATGCTGGAGCCGGAATTGCCGCTATCGGTCCTGCTGTTAGGCATGGGGGCGGATATGCACACCGCGTCGCTCTTTCCCGGCATGGCCGAACTGGAGGAAGCGCTTGACCAGCACGCCCCGGCGCTGATCGCCGTCCGACCGGAGGGGCAACCGACCGAACGTGTCACCCTTTCGGGCCGTGTGCTGCAGGGGGCGCTTGCCACGCATCTGGTGGTCTTCGGCAAAGAAAAGCGCGCCGCGCTGGAACGCGCCGCCCGCCTGAGCCCGAAGGATGCCCCCATCGCATTGGTGCTGGAAGACGCAAAGGTTCACTACGCCCCATGACCAACACAGCACAGATCTGGCAGGCGCTTGACGAAAAGGCCGCGGCGATTGCGGATCGGAGCCTTCTGTCCTTCTTCGACACGCCCGGACGGGCAGCGGCGTTTTCGGTCCGGACGGAAGACATGCTGCTGGATTACTCCAAGACCGACATCGATCAGCAAGCCCGGCAGCTTTTGCTGGATCTGGCCGATATGACCGGTGTTGAAGCCCGGCGCGAGGCCATGTTTTCCGGCCAGTCGATAAACGAGACCGAAGGCCGCGCCGTCCTGCATACCGCGCTGCGCAATCTCGACGGCGATGCCGTCGAGGTGGAGGGTGAGGATGTCATGCCCGGGGTCCATCGCACATTGGCGGCGATGCGCGATTTTGCGGAAACCATCCGCTCCGGCGATATTACCGATGTGGTCAACATCGGGATCGGCGGCTCCGACCTCGGCCCTGCCATGGCGGTGGCGGCGCTGGCACCCTATCACGACGGGCCGCGCTGCCATTTCGTATCGAACGTCGATGGCGCCCATATCGCGGACGTGCTGCGCACCCTCGATCCACGACGGACGCTGGTGATCGTCGCCTCCAAGACCTTCACCACGATCGAGACGATGACGAACGCGCGCACCGCGCGGGCGTGGATGACCGACGGCGGCGGGGACCCGGCGGCGCAGTTCGCGGCGCTCAGTTCCGCCACCGACAAGACGGAAAGCTTCGGCATCCCGCCCGAGCATGTGTTCGGTTTCGAAAACTGGGTTGGCGGGCGGTACTCCGTCTGGGGGCCGATCGGGCTGTCGCTGATGATCGCCATCGGCCCGCGCGCCTTCGATGCCTTCCTGCGCGGCGGGCAGGCGATGGACAGGCACTTTCGCGCCGCAGCACTGCAAGAGAATATGCCGGTGCTGCTGGCGCTGGTGGGGATCTGGCACAATCAGATCCGGGGCCGCGCCACCCGAGCGGTTCTGCCCTATGACCAGCGGCTTTCCCTGCTTCCGGCCTACCTGCAACAGCTTGAAATGGAATCGAACGGCAAATCCACCCGGATGGACGGCAGCGTCGGCCCCCGGCACACGGGCCCCATCGTCTGGGGGGCGGCGGGCACCAACGGCCAGCACGCCTTCTACCAGCTGCTGCATCAGGGGACCCGCATCGTACCCTGCGAATTCCTGGTGGCGGCGCAGGGCCACGAGCCGGAGCTCGAACATCACCATACCCTGCTGCTCGCCAATTGCCTCGCCCAGTCCGAGGCGCTGATGCGGGGCCGCTCGCTACCTGAAGCGCGTGCGCTCATGGCCGAGGCGGGGCATGAGGGCGAGGAGCTGGAGCGTCAGGCCGCACACCGGGTCTTTCCCGGCAACCGGCCCTCCACGACGCTGATATACCCGTTGCTCGATCCCTTCACGCTGGGCCGGATCATCGCGCTCTATGAACACCGGGTCTTTGTCGAAGGGGTGATCCTCGGCATCAATTCCTTCGATCAATGGGGTGTGGAACTGGGCAAGGAACTGGCGACCGCGCTCGAACCCATGGTCGAAGGCAAGGCACCGCCCGAGGGCAAGGGCGACTCCACCGCGCAGCTCATCGACTTCATCCACCGACACCGGGGCTGAAGATCTTTTTTCCTTTCTCACGATCCCAAATACTTCGGGGAGCGCGAGGGGCAGCGCCCCTCGTGGACCGTTGCAGTCACGCAGCCCGGTCAGGGGGCCATGTCGTAGGTGATCCACCCCGTGCGCGTCGCCAGCCTGTCATAGACCCCGCGCGCGCGGTAATTGTCATCCGCCGTGATCCAGCGCAGGACCTTCCAGCCGCGTTCGCTCGCCCGGCGCCGGACCTCTTCGATCAGGGCTGCCGCCGCGCCGCTGCCCCGGGCCTCCGGCGTGACGAAGAGATCGTCGAGAAAGCAGTTCGTGACCGCGCGCAGGGGGCTGGCGAAGGGCCGGAAATGGGTCAGGCCGAGCAGTTCTCCATCCTCCGCCTCCGCCACGAGGCCTTCGCATTCATGCGACGGATCCATCAGCCATCCGAATACGGTGTCACGCATCTGCGACGTTTGGGGCACCCCGTAGAATTCGGCATAGCCCTGATAGAGCCTGTCCCAACCCGGGCAGTCGCCCTGTTCGAGGCTGCGGATACGGCAGGCGGAGGCAGGGGGTGTCATCGGCGATCTCCTTCGCGAACGGGTCACAGGCAGGGCACGGAACCGCCCGCCGCTCCATCCGGCTTAGCCCGGATCGGGCGCGAAAACCACTGCCCGCCGAAAGCGCGCCGCAGGGCATTTCCCCCTCCGAGGTGCGCAGAGCGGAAGAGTCTTCCGCAAGGGCGCTTGCACTGGCAGGGCCAATTGGCCAATCTGGCGCGAAATGCCTTGAAAGGATGCCAGATGCTCGGCCAGATGATGACCAAACCCCTCCTGATCTCGAACCTGATCGCCCATGCCGAAAAGAACCATGGCGGCGCGGAGATCGTTTCGGTCAATACCGGCGGGGGCGTGGAGGAGACGAACTGGCGCGAGGTGGGCCGCAATTCCCGCAGGCTCGCTTCGGCGCTGACGGGCCTCGGTCTCGGCCCGCAGGCGCGCTGCGGCACGATCGCATGGAACAACCGGCGGCATCTGGAAATCTATTTCGGCACCTCGGGGGGCGGTTTCGTCTGCCACACGATCAACCCACGCCTCTTTCCCGAACAGCTCGTCTATATCCTGAATCACGCCGAGGATAAGGTCCTGTTCATCGACAAGACCTTCGTGCCCCTGATCGCCGGGATCCGCGACCAGTTGGAGCACCTCGAACATCTGGTTCTCATGGAAGGCGCGGACGACGAAGCCGCCAAGGCCTTGCCCGGCCTGAAATTCTATGACGACCTGATCGCGGAAGGCGATCCGGAATACGATTGGCCAGAGATGGACGAACTGACCGCCTCCAGCCTCTGCTACACCTCAGGCACTACGGGCAATCCGAAGGGCGTGCTTTATTCCCACCGTTCCACGGTGCTTCATTCCTTCGGCATCAACATTGCCGACAGTGTGGGAATCAAGGCGCGCGACGTGGTCTTGCCCGTGGTGCCGATGTTCCACGTCAACGCCTGGGGCTCGCCCTATGCCTGCGCCATGGTGGGCGCGCGCATGGTCATGCCGGGGCCGGGGCTGGATGGCGCATCACTCGTCAGTCTCATCGATACCTACAAGGTCACCATGGCGCTCGGGGTGCCGACGATCTGGCTGGGCCTGCTGGGGGAGGCGAAGAAGGTCGGCTCGGAACTTTCCAGCCTGCAGAGCACCGTCGTCGGTGGCTCGGCCTGTCCGCCTTCGATGATCGAAACCTTCCGCGAACGCTACGGTGTCGATACGGTACACGCATGGGGCATGACCGAGATGTCGCCCGTCGGCACGATCAACAAGCCGCTCGCCAAGCATGGCGCGTTGCCTGAGGCGGAACAGCATCGCCTGCGCGAAAATCAGGGCCGCCCGGTCTTCGGCGTCGAGCTTGAAATTCTCGACGACGACGGCAAGCCGATGCCCCACGACGGCAAGGCGCAGGGCGATCTCGTGACACGTGGTCACTGGATCCTCGACAGCTATTTCCGCTCCACCCGCGAAGAGACCCTGACCGACGGCTGGTTCGACACCGGCGATGTCGCCACGATGGACGAAGACGGCTATATCACCATCAAGGACCGCTCCAAGGACATCATCAAATCGGGTGGCGAATGGATCAGTTCGGTGGAGCTGGAAAACATCGCCATCGCCCATCCCAAGCTGGCAGATGCCGCCGTGATCGGGGCGCGACACGAAAAGTGGGATGAACGGCCCGTGCTGGTCGCCGTGAAAGCCGAAGGCGAAGACCCGGCGGAGGATGAGGTGCTGGCCATTTTCGAAGGCAAGATCGCCAAGTGGCAAATCCCCGACCGTGTCGTCTTTACCGACGTGCTGCCCCGCAACGCGACCGGCAAGGTGCTCAAGCGCAACCTGCGCGAAGAGTTCGGCGATGTGCTGATGAAGTGACGAAGAAGCTGGAGCGGGTAACGGGAATCGAACCCGTAACTAAAGCTTGGGAAGCTGCCGTGATACCTTTTCACCATACCCGCGCGCCGGGTATCGGATAGGACGCGGCGGCTTCGCCGTCAAGCGGGCAAAATCATCGTCGGCGCGCCTTTGCGCCCATGATGGGCCGATCAGGCGTTGCGTGCGGTGTAGATATTGATTTCCGCCGGGATACGGATGCGGCCCTCCCTCTCGAAAGGGTGCAGCGCCTCTTCCAATGCGGCTTGAAGGGCGGCTTTCTGCTCCTCCGACGCCTCGTAATGGCGCAGCGTGGCATGCGCGGGGCCGATATCGCACATCTGTACCGCCATTTGCGCCGCGTTCTCCTGCGCGATGAGGTCGATCTGCCGGACGTCGCAGGCGACATCGGCGAAACCCGCCTGCGTCAGTATCGCTTCCACCCGTTCGGGATCGCGGAAGGCAAAGGGGCCGGGCGCGTCGGGATCGCTCTTGGGCGTTGGGCCGATGACGGCCTTTGCCAGCCGCGCGGGCAAGGTGAAGAATGGATTCTGCGGTATCTGCCCCCAGGCGCCCAGAGACAGGCGCGCGCCCGGCTGCAATGCCTGCCGCAGATTCGCAAAGGCCGCCACCGGATCGGCAAAGAACATCACCCCGAAACGCGAAATCAGCCGGTCAAAGCGTTCACTGCCAAAATCATGCGCCGCCGCATCGGCGTGCAGAAAGCGCATGTTCTCCAGATCCGAGGCGGCGGCGCGTTCGCGCGCCCTGTCCAGCAGCGGACCCGCGATGTCGATGCCGACCGCGCTGCCGGAGCCGATGGCCCGGGCCGCGGCGATGGTGCTGGCCCCAGTGCCACAGCCCACGTCCAGCACATCATCGCCCGGGCGCAGCTCAGCGGCCTCCAGCACCGCGTCCAGGACGGGTTGAAAAAGCACGTCCAGCGTCTCTTGCCGGTCGACCCATTTCGGCCCCGCGAGCCGGGACCAGAATTCCTGCTGTTCACTGTTGTCCTGCCGCTCTGTCATCGGCTCACGCCCTCCTGCGGCGGCGGCCGCCCCCGCCGCGGCCTTCCCGGCCCCC
>NZ_LWEX01000108.1 GCF_001634885.1 Sulfitobacter sp. HI0040
AAAAATCCCGGGGTCCGGGGCTGGCCCCGGCATTCCACCCCTGGCCAAACTTCAGCCCGCTGCCCCGCTCACGCGGGAAGCCCCGCCTGCCCCAGCGCCGCCGCATCCCGCTCCAACCGCGCCGGATCCGCGAAAAGCTGCGTCTCCCGCCATTTGCCGATCGAAAACTGCGGCCTGTAGCGCAATACCCGGAGAGCTTCCTCCCGCGCCGCCACCAGATCCCCCCGCTCGATGTGAACGATCACAAGGTCGAGATGCCCGAACCCCTCCACCTTTTCACCGTATTCGGTAAAGGCGGCGATCGCCTCGTCATAGCGCCCGTCGAGCCTCAGCGCGAAGCCGAGCACGCCTGCATACCAGCCCGGGTAATGGGGGTTCAGCGTGATCGCCTGCCGCGCGACCCGTATCGCCTCGCCGATCTGGCCATCGAAGGCGAGGGTGAGCGAAAGCCGTGCCGCCACATCGGCATGGTTCGCGTTGAGCGCCAGCGCGGTGGAAAACTTGGCAATCGCCGCGGCTAGCTTGCCGTCGATGGCATCGGCGAAACCGTCGATCGCATGGGCTTCGGGGTTGTAGCCGTCGATCTCCAGCGCCCGGCGCGCGCAGTCCCGCGCCTCTGCCAGCGCGGCGGCCTTGTCCGCGCCGAAGCCGTGGCGCGCCTCCACGGTACAGACAAAACCAAGCGTGCAATAGGGTGCGGAGTATTCGGGATCGAGCGCGATGGCCTGCTGCGCGAACCGCCGCGCGTCAGCCTGTGCGTCCTTGGTGATGCTGCGGGAGCAGGCGACCGCCTGTAGCTGCGCGTTCCAAGCGTTCAGGTTCTTCGTCCCCGCGCCGCGAAAGCGCGCCATCTCGCCATCCAGCAATTCAACCTGAAGCTCGGTCGCGATCCGCAGCGCGATCTCGTCCTGAACCTCGAAGACATCCTCTATATGCCGGTCATAGCGGTCGGCCCAGACATGCAGGCCCGACTTTGCGTCGATCAGCTGCGCCGTGATCCGCACGCGGCTGCCGCTTCTGCGCACGCTGCCTTCGAGCACGAAATCCACCCCCTGCTCCAGCCCGACCTGTTTCACGTCGACGGACCGGTGCTTGTAGACAAAGGTGGAGTTGCGGGCCACCACCAGCAGATGCGGCAGCTTCGACAGGGTGGTGATGATCTCTTCCGTGATCCCGTCGGCAAAGAATTCCTGCTCGGGGTCCGACGACAGGTTATCAAAAGGCAGCACCCCCAGAAGCAGCGATGCGGCATGCGTCGGCGGCGTCACACGCGGGGGTGCGGAGCCGGGCGGCAGCCAGCCGAAGACCTTCAACTCCCCCGCGACATTCTTGAGCCTGCGGCTCCCCGCGCGCCTGAAAAGCTCCGACAGCCGGTCGTCGATGCTCCGGTGGACGACGTCCGAAATCAGCACCCCGCCCTCCTCCGCCGCTTCCTGAAGCCGCGTGGCGAGGTTGACGCCGTCGCCGTAAAAATCGTCCTCGTCCAGAACGATGTCGCCCATGTGGATACCCACCCGCAGTCTGAGCGCGCATTTGGCGGGCACCAGCGATTGCAGGTCCAGCGCGCAGCGCACCGCGTCGGAGACCGAAGAGAATTCCACCAGCCAGCCATCGCCCATGCGTTTGAGCACCTGACCCCGATGATCGTTCATCAGCGGGTCGAAGACATCCCGGCGCAGCCTGCCCAACTGGTCGAGCGTCTGCTTTTCGTCAGCCTTCATCTGTCCGGAGTAGTTGACTACATCCGCCGAGAATATCGCCGACAGTCTGCGTGTTGCGCCCATGGAGCCAGCCTACCCTGAATCCATAATGCAGGAAACACAGGGCGTGGGCTGTCACATCCGCGGCATCCCGGGCGGACGGTTTCGCCGCCCCCGCCCCGGCGCTAGCGCAGGACGAAAGGCTGGCCCATCCAGTCGCGCAGGGCGTCGGTCACGGCATCGGGCTGTTCCAGCGTCGGCAAATGGCCCGCCCCCTCGATGACCCGCAATGTCGCATAAGGAATGAGTTCGGCCATGAATTCATGCCGCTTCACCGGGCAGAGCGCGTCTTCGGCCCCGCAAAGCACCAGCGTGGGCACCTTGATCTTGCGCAATGTCGCCTGCTGGTCCTTGCGCCGCTGAAGCGCGCGCGACTGCCGGATGAAGACATTCGGCCCCAGCGCGCGCGCCATGTCCATCACCAGTTCCAGAACCTCTGCGCGATGGGGGCCGGGGGCAAGGTAACTGGGCTTCATCTCCTCCCGCATGACCTCTTCCAACCGGCCCGAACGCACCCGGACGATCTGCGGCTCCCGGTTGGCGGCCACCGCCGGGATCTCCGCCAGCGGGTTGGTATCCATCAGGGCGATGCGGGTGATCCGGTCCGGTGCCCGGCGCAGCAGTTCCATGGCGACGATGCCGCCCATGCTCAGCCCGGCGAGCGCAAAGCGCTTGGGCAGGCAATCCAGCAGGTCAGAGGCGATCTCCTCGATCCTTTCACCGCGGGACACGGGGGCCACCATGACGGGCGTATCGGCCGACATCTCGGCAATCTGCGGCCCGAAAAGCCGCGCGTCGCACATCATGCCGGGCAGCAGCACCAGCGGTTCAATCATCTGTCGCCCCGGACCTGCCTGCGGATTTCTTCATCGTCGGACCCTGCCTCTTTGCCCCTGCTATATCACGCGCAAAGGGGCAGGCAACGCGGGGGCGCCCGGCCTGCCCGAAACCGCCCCCTTCAGGCGCATTTCCGCGCGGCGCAAAGGCTGTCAGAGCCCCCCTACCCAATCCAGTATCCCCGCCACCGTGGGCGTGGTCTGCTCCGGCGACAGGATGTCGCCCGCGATCACATGGGCGCTGGGATCGTCGCGCGGGCCCAGTTCAGGGTTCACGATCGTGACCGGCCCGCCCCAGCGTTCGGCGATGGCGCGGGTCGCCGCAGGGCGCACGACGGTGTCGTTGTCCGAAAACCAGAAAAGTGCCGGGATCTCGATCCGGCCAAGGTCCAGCCGGTCCACCGCGTTGATCAGCACGCCCACCGGCAGCGTCGCCACGCTGGGGTATTCCGTGGTCCAATAGGTCGCCTGTTCGGGGTTGCGCGGCTCGAAAGAGCGCCGCTCGCCCGCAAGCTTGGGCAGCCAGTGGCGCGCCGCCGGCCATGTGAGCAGCCCCGCCAGGTCGCTGTTGATCTCGAAGTTGGGCGACACCATCACGATCCCCGCCACCTGTTCCATCAGCACCGGCTGCGCCGCCGCCGCCGTGGCCAGCGTGCCCCCGGTCGACGTGGCGATGACCAGCACCCGCTCGCCCACGGCGCGGGCCACGGCAAGGCCCTCGGCCATGTCGTGCATCCAGCCCGGCACGGATCCTTCCGCCAGCGCATCCGCGCCGCGCCCGTGCCCGCGCAGCCGCGTCAGTACGAGGTTCGCGCCCAGCGCCTCGGCCACCTTGTCGGGCACCGGCCGGATCTCCTGCGAGGTGGCGGAAAACCCATGCACGTAGAGCACCGACCACCCGGTCGGACGGTCCGGCTCCCCGGCCCAGATGACCTGTTTTTCCACCCCGGGGGTGATGTCGTCGAAAACGCTTTCGGCGGCGGCGAAATAGGCATCCACCCCCTCTTCGATGGCGCGGACATCGAAAGAGGTGTCCAGATTGTCCTCCTCATAGGGTCCGAACACCCACAGGGCTGCGGCCAGCAACGCCAACACGATGAGGATACCGAGGATGAACCGTGCAAATCTGCTCATGAATCCTCTCCGATCACTTGTTCGATGGTCTCGCCCAGCAGGGCGAGACAGGTGTCATCCGAAAACCGGTGGTCCGCGTCCTTCACCAGCGTCAGGCGCATGTCGGGCCCGGTGGCATGCTCCAGCAGGCGCATCGCCGTGCGGGTGCTGACGGCGGTATCCGCCGTGCCCTGCAGAAAACGCACCGGGAACGGCAGCTCCAGCGGGCTGCGCAGTACCAGCCGCTTGCGCCCGTCCTCGATCATGCGGCGGGTGATGACATAGGGCTCCATGTAGTCCGACGGCAGTTCCACCTGCCCTACCCCCGCCAGCAGCGCGCGCTGCGCATCGGTGAAACTGGCCCAATAGCTGTCCTCGGTGAAATCGGGTGCCGCCGCGATCGTCACGAGGCCCGCGATCCGGTCCGCCCGTTCGCGCGCCAGCAGCAGCGCCTGCCAGCCCCCCATGGAGGAGCCGACCGGCAGGATCGGCCCTTCGGTCAGCGCATCGACGGCGGCCAGCGTGTCTTCGTGCCAGTCCCCGATGCAGCCTTCCTCGAACGCGCCGGAGGACTCCCCGTGCCCCGAATAGTCGAACCGCAGAAAGGCATGGCCCCTACCGCGCGCCCATTCTTCGAGGAAAAGCGCCTTGGTGCCTTCCATGTCGGACTTGAGACCGCCCAGAAAGACGATGCAGGGGCCCTTGCCCGCGCTCATGTGATAGGCAAGCCGCCGCCCCTGCGGCGTCTCGAGGTATTCGGTATCGCCCATGCGCGCCCCTTTTTTTTGCGAGATCATGCAAAAGCGGCGCGCCCATGACAACCTTTACCTGACAACCTCCAGTCGTCCGGCTCTCTAGTCGTCCGGCTCGCGGTCTTCCCCGCGCATTTCGACCTCGGGCAGGCCGTGGCCTACCACCACCGCCGCCAGCGCCATCGCGGCAAAGAGCGCCAGCGTGATCTGCGGCCCCAGTATCGCGGCCCCGCCGCCCAGCGCTCCCGCGCCCAGCAGGATCACCCCGATCACCGTGTTAGACACCGCCGCATAGGCGGCGCGGTTGTCCTCCGGCGCCATGTCGACAAGATAGGTGGACCGGCCCTGTCGCACCCCGTGATAGGCGATCATCAGGATGAACAGCACGACCGGCATGGCCCATGCGGTCGTGGCTAGGCCCATCTGCGCGGCACCGATGGCCGCAAGCATCGAAAGCGCCCCCACCGCGCCGCAGCCCATCAGCACGATGCGGCTGGACCAGTCGGCCATGCGCCCCCAGACATAGGAACTGAGGAACGACGCGGTGGCGGAGGCAAGCACCAATGCCCCCAGCTTGCCCAGTGCTGCGTCGCCCTCCCGCTGGGACAGGATCACCAGATAGGGCGGCGCCAGCGCCGTGGAGACGAGCAACCCCCGCGTAAGGATGAATCGCCACAGCACCGGATTGTCCTTCAGCACCTTGAACTGCGCCGCGCTATCGCCGTTCGGCGTGCTCGGCTCCTCTTCGAGCGTGGAAAACAGCGTCGCCGCCCCCGCCCAGAGAAGTGCCGCAAGGAAAATCGCCCCGATGACGACCCCGCGGCTCTGGAACAGGCCCGACATCAGCAGGAGCGAAAACAGGATCACCCCCGCGGCAGAGACCGAGCCCGCCAGCCCCGTCACCGATCCGCGCCGGGATTTGCCGACCGTCTTGCCCAGAATGTCCTTGAAGGACACCGAACAGGCCGCCCGGCAGAGCGCCAGCACCGCCAGCGCCCCGGCCACGGCAAAGCCCGCCGCCGTCCCTTCCAGCGTCATCGCGGCCAGTGCAATCGCCGCCGCCGCCAGCCCCTGACCCGCGCTGCCCGCGACCCATGCCCATTTGCGGTACCGCATCCGCTGCACCCAGCCCGCCAGCAAAATCTGGGGCAAAAGCGCGCCGGCCTCCCGGATGGGCACCAGCGCCCCGGCAAAGGCGGCGGGCGCGCCCAGCGCGGTCAACAGCCAGCTCAGGACGAGCTTTGGGTCGATCAGCCCGTCGGCCACCTTCGTCATGCTGAGCGAGGCGGCATGGCGCAGCCCGTTGCGCGCCTCGGCACCCTGCGCGTCTTCGCCCAGATCCTCCGCCGGCTCCGTCTGGCCCGAGATGGCGGTAAAACTGCGCTGCGCGAAACTGTCCTGCATTGATCCCCACCCGGTTGACTTGGCCTTGCTGCACAGCCACATAGAGCGCGCATCATAACCCGCAACCGGGCGTCTCGTAGGCGCCAAACCGACGAGGACGCCACCATGGCCCAGATCACCCTTACCCTCCCCGATGGCAGTGCACGTGACTATCCCGCCGGGATCACCCCCGGCGAAGTGGCTGCGGACATTTCCAAATCCCTCGGCAAGAAGGCGATCAGCGCCACCGTGAACGGCGTGCACAGCGATCTCGCATGGCCCATCGAGAAAGACGCCGACATCGCCATTCACACCATGGCGGACGAAGAGCAGGCGAACGAACTGGTGCGCCACGACCTTGCGCATATCATGGCCCGCGCCGTGCAGGAGATCTGGCCCGATACCAAGGTGACCATCGGCCCCGTCATCAAGGACGGCTGGTACTATGACTTCGACCGCAAGGAACCCTTCACCCCCGAAGACCTCGGCCTGATCGAAAAGAAGATGAAGGAGATCATCAACAAGCGTGATCCCGTCCGCACCGAGGTCTGGGACCGCGACCGCGCGATCAAGCATTACGAAGAGAACGGCGAGCCCTACAAGGTCGAACTGATCGAGGCGATCCCCGGCGACGAGCCGCTGCGCATGTACTGGCACGGCGACTGGCAGGATCTCTGCCGCGGCCCGCACCTTGCCCATACCGGGCAGGTGCCCGGCGATGCGTTCAAGCTGATGTCCATCGCGGGCGCCTATTGGCGCGGCGACAGCGACCGCCAGATGCTGCAACGGATCTACGGCGTGGCCTTTACCGGCAAGGAAAAGCTGCGCGCCCATCTCAACATGCTGGAGGAGGCCGCCAAGCGCGACCACCGCAAGCTGGGCCGCGAGATGGACCTTTTCCACATGCAGGAAGAAGCCCCGGGGCAGGTGTTCTGGCACCCCAACGGCTGGCGCATCTATACCGAACTGCAGGACTACATGCGCCGCCGCCAGCGCGCGGGCGGCTATGTGGAGGTCAACACCCCGCAGGTGGTGGACCGCAAGCTCTGGGAAGCGTCGGGCCACTGGGAAAAGTATCAAGACCACATGTTCATCGTCGAGGTGGACGAGGAGCACGCCCGCGAAAAGGCCGTGAACGCGCTGAAGCCGATGAACTGCCCCTGCCACGTGCAAATCTTCAATCAGGGTCTAAAATCCTACCGCGATCTGCCCCTGCGCATGGCCGAATTCGGCTCCTGCAACCGTTATGAGCCGTCGGGTGCCCTCCACGGTATCATGCGGGTGCGCGGCTTTACCCAGGACGACGGCCATATCTTCTGCACCGAAGACCAGATCGAAAGCGAAACGCTCACCTATATCGAATTCCTGTCGGACATTTACCGCGATCTCGGCTTTGCCGATTTCAAGGTGAAGTTCTCCGACCGCCCCGAGAAGCGCTCCGGCTCCGACGCTGTCTGGGACAAGGCCGAAAACGCCCTGCTCGCTGCCACCCGCAAGGCCGGGATCGAACCGGAACTGAACCCCGGCGAAGGCGCCTTTTACGGTCCCAAGCTGGAATTCGTCCTGACCGATGCCATCGGGCGTGACTGGCAGTGCGGCACGCATCAGGTGGATTTCGTGCTGCCCGAACGGCTGGACGCCACCTATATCGGCGCAGACGGCGGCAAGCACCGCCCCGTCATGCTGCACCGTGCCACGCTCGGCTCCTTCGAGCGGTTCATCGGCATCCTGATCGAGGAACACGCGGGCAAGCTGCCCTTCTGGCTGGCACCCCGTCAGGTCGTCGTGGCCTCCATCACCTCGGAGGCGGACCATTACGTTTCCGAAGTCGTGCAGGAATTACGCCGCGCCGGTGTCCGCGCCGAGGCCGACGTTCGCAACGAAAAGATCAACTACAAGGTCCGCGAACATTCGGTCGGCAAGGTGCCCGTGATCCTTGCCGTCGGCGCGCGCGAGATCGAGGAACGCACCGTTTCCGTCCGCCGCCTTGGCGAAAAGCAGACCTCGGTCGAGGCGCTGGACGACGTGGTTGCACAGCTTTCGGCGGATGCCACACCCCCCGATCTGCGCTGACATGACCTGAAACATTCTCGTTCGCGCGAACGGCGCCCCGCTTCGGGACGTCGCAATTTGTGCAGTTTTGTTACAAACCGGGGGCGAAACCCTTCGCTTCGTTGCAAACTGCTTCGCCACACGCGTTTTTTTTGACAAAACTGTGACACACCTGCTCGTGAGTGGAGCGGCAGCGGTCCGGCTGCTTTACTGAAAGTGTCATAAACACCAATGACCGCAACTTAAGGGAGAAACGTCATGTCGAACCAAATGAAGGCAGTCGCAATCGCCGGTGCCGTCGCAGCCGCGATGGCCGCGCAATCCACCCCCGCAGAAGCCGCCGCCAAGGAAAAGTGCTTCGGGGTCGCGCTCGCCGGCAAGAACGACTGCGCCGCCGGGCCGGGCACCACCTGCGCCGGCACCTCGGTGAACGATTATCAGGGCAATGCATGGTCGCTCGTGGATGCAGGCACCTGCGAAAGCATCGAACTGCCCACGATGGCGGATGGCACCGAACGCAGCGGCTCGCTCGAAGCGCTGGAGCGTGACGTTCCCGCCTGATCCTGTCAGGCCGCCGGGCAGCTCCCCTGCCCGGCACCCCCCTCGGACTACCGGAGGCCGATGCCATGCTGGATCATACCGCAAGGGCCAAAAAGCTGCCCCCCGCCGCTGGCGTGGGCTACAAGCCGCAGCATTTCTCCGACCTGATGAAGGACCCCGGCCCCGTTGAATGGGTCGAGGTGCATGCAGAAAACTACATGGGCGACGGGGGCCGCCCGCTGGCCCAGCTTGCCGCCCTGTCCGAAAAATTCGCGCTCTCCATCCACGGGGTCGGCCTGTCGATCGGCGGCGAAGACCCGCTGGACGACGCGCATCTCACCCGGCTGCGTCGCCTCTGCGACCGGACCCGCCCCGCAAGCTTTTCCGAACATCTCGCATGGTCCACCCATGGCGCGGAATTCCTCAACGATCTGCTGCCCTTGCCCTACACCTCCGAAACGCTCGACCGGGTATCTGCCCATGTGGCGCAGGTGCAGGACCGGCTGGGCCGGCAGATGCTGCTGGAAAATCCGTCCAGCTATCTCGTCTTCGACGAGTCCGAAATCAGCGAAACCGCGTTCCTTTCGGCCATCGTGGACCGGACGGGATGCGGGCTGCTGCTCGATATCAACAACGTCTTTATCTCTGCCACCAACCTCAAGATGAGCCCGGAGGCCTATCTCGACGCCTTTCCGCTCCACGCGGTGGGAGAGGTCCATGTGGGCGGCCACGACGAAGATACCGACGACGCGGGCGAGCGGTTGCTGATCGACAGCCACGCCAAACCCGTGGTGGACCCGGTCTGGCAACTGCTCGACCGGACACTGCAGCGCACCGGCCCGCTGCCCGTGCTCGTCGAATGGGACAATGACGTGCCGGAATGGCCGGTGCTGCGGGCAGAGGCGAGCCGCGCCGCGCGGGTGTTGGCGGCATGAGCGTTCAGGCCCGCTTCCGCGCGGCCCTGCTGGATGCCGCCGCCCCGGTGCCTGCCGGGCTGCTCGACGGGGCCGCGAACCCCGCCGGGCGTCGCTATGCCGTCTACCGCAACAATGTGATCGTTTCGCTGATAGAGGCGCTCGCCACTGCCTTTCCGCTGGTGGAAAAACTGATCGGCCCGGGCACTTTCAAGCGGATGGCCACGATCTTCGTCCGGGCCAATCCCCCCGATTCGCCGCTGATGATGCACTATGGCTCCGGGCTGCCCGCCTTTCTCGAAGGTTTTGAGCCGCTGGCGCATGTCGCCTATCTGCCCGATGCCGCACGGCTCGATCTGGGGATGCGGCGGTCCTACCACGCCGCCGACAGCGTGCCGCTGACCGGGGCAACGCTGGCCGCGATTCCGCAAGGCGATCTGGGCGACGCCCGCCTGCCCCTTGCGCCCGCGACGGTGCTGATCCCCTCGAACTGGCCGCTGCATGATATCTGGCGGTACAATTTCGAAACCGGCGCGCCGAAGCCCCGCGCCATCCCGCAGGGGGTGCTCATCACCCGGCCTGAATTCGACCCCGCCCCCCACGCCCTCGGCCCTGCCGATACCGCGTGGTTCGCC
>NZ_LWEX01000109.1 GCF_001634885.1 Sulfitobacter sp. HI0040
CCAGTTCGGCCAGCCGGTGTTCCAGCACATGGGTGTAGATCTCGGTGGTGGCCACGTCGGCGTGGCCCAGCATGGTCTGGATGGCGCGCAGATCGGCGCCCCCGGCCAGCAGATGGGTGGCGAAGGCATGGCGCAGGGTATGCGGCGTGACCTTTGCGGGATCGACACCGCCCGCCGCCGCGAATTCCTTGATCAGCAGGTAAAACCGGTGCCGCGTCAGATGGCCCGCCGCGCTGCGCGACGGAAAGAGAAAACGCGATACGGGCCGCCCGGCAAGGCGCGCGGTCTCTTCACGGGCATCGCGCGAGGTGAGCCATTCCGCCAGCGCCTCCCGCGCGGGGGGTGACAGGGGCACCATGCGTTCCTTGCCACCCTTGCCCAGCACCAGCAGCAGGCGCGGATCGCCCCGTGCGGCAGAAACGGGCAGGCTGACCAGTTCGCTCACCCGCATTCCGGTGGCATAGAGCAGTTCCATCAGGCAGGTATTGCGCTGCCGGTCCTCCGGCGCCCGGCCGGAGTTGCGCGCCGCCTCCAGCAGGCGGTCGACCTCTTCGACGGCCAGTACCTTGGGCAGGCGCTTGTCCTGCCCCGGGCCCGCGATCTGGATCGCCGGGTTGTCGCTGCGCAACCCTTCCTCGAAGGCGAAACGGTAGAGTTGCTTGATCGCCGAAAGACGGCGCGCGCGGGTGGAGCGGGCAAGCCCCGAATCGCTGCAATGCACAAGATAGGCTTCGACCTCCGCCCGGGTCGCGTCGGAAAAATCCCGGTCACGCCGGGCGAGCCAATGGTCGAAATCCTTCAGGTCGCGCCCATAGGCAAGCTGCGTGTTCGTCGCCGCCCCCTGTTCGGCTGCCTGAGCCTCCAGAAAGGTCGAAATCCAGTGAGAGGTGGGCGTGGGCATCAACCGCTCCGTTCCAGCAATAGCACCTGCAGCGCCGCGCGCCGGGCAGTGTCTTCGAGCCCGAGGGCCCGCAAGGTAGACAGCGCGTCGCGCAGGGCGCGCGTGTCGCCGCTGGCGCCCTCGTTCAGCAATCGCAACGTGTGCAGGATGGCGGAGCCGAGCTTTCCGTTCGCCGCGTGCTCCATCAGGTCGCTGCGTGGGACCGGGTCGGCAAAGGCGGCCTGCACGGCGCCCGCGGTTTCACCCTCCGGCGGGCGCTTGGGCGCTTCGCCCCGGGCCACGGCCAGCGCCAGCGTTTCCGTCGGGCCGGGGTGGGCCGGTTGCAGGTCGGCGTCCTGCGCAGCACTTTCATAGGCGGAGGAGAGCAATCCGATTTTCAGCGCAAGCGCCCTTGCCTGACCGCTCAGCGGTACCGACCGCAGATCGTCAAAGAAGAGTTCCGCAAAGGCGGTTTCCAGTTCCGCCTCGCGCATGGCTGCCCAGGCCTGGGGCAGGGTGCGGGCGACCGCTTCGGGATCACCGGTCTCCAACGCCCTGTCAAACCGCTGCAAGGCATCCACCCGGTCCCAGATGCCGCCCGAGGCCGCGGGTTTGCGCGCGGTATAAAGACCGAGCAGCAGATTATCGGGCAACGCACCGGCCCGCGTCAGCCGCTCTGCAGCCTCCAGCTGCGATTTCCATCCCGCCACATCGCGCAGATCCGCCACGGCGAAGGCGCGGGGCAGGTTTCGCGTGGGCTTGGGCTCCCCGATGGTTTCGAACAGGCGGAAGGCCATGGGGTCCATGTCGCGCGGCGTCTCCGGCGGGTCGCTGCCTTCGAAGAAATCGGGGTGCAGGAAGCGGTCCAGCAGGTCGAGCCGCGCATCGTCCATCAGCCCGAGCGCCGAGGCCACGCCAAAGGTCAGCGCCGCGTCCTCCCACGCGCCATCACGCGCCGCACAGAAGATCCGCAGATCGAGCGCTTCGCTCAGATGGGGGGCAGCGCGCATGGTGGCGCAGGCGGTGTCTTCGGTCCCGGCCAAAAGCGAAAGCTGCATCCATTGCGCGAAATTCTCGGGCCCGCGGGCGGGGCCGGCCTGTTCGATCAGCGCCAGGGCCGGGTCGACAGCCCCCAGCGCCTTCAGTTTGGCGACCCGCGCCCGGGCGAGCGCACCGCCGCCATCCGCGTCCCCCTCGGGGGGCAGCGCCTCCGTCAGGAGCAGGCGGAACAAAAGTGCCTGTGAGGCGGGCAGCACCGGGTCGGGCAACCTTTCGATCTGGCGGGCCAGCAGGTCCGGGTCACTGCCCTGCCAGATATCTTCCGGCAGGCCGGTGACATGGGACGGCACCAGCCCGATCAGCCGCGATTGTTCTTGCCGCAGCGGCGCGACCTGCACTTCGGGCGGGGTGGCACTGCGCGCCACGGGGGGCTCGCCCGGCTGCGGCAGCGCCACGGGGCGCGCGGGGTCACGGCGCGGTGTCGCGGTCTCATCAAGCCAGTCGATGACGGAAAGCGGCTGCTGCGGGGCGGGTTCCTGCGCGGGCACGCCCGTCGCCGCAAGAACCCCGATCAACACTGCGCCCCAGACCGATCCCGGTGCTGCGGACATAGGATCAGTCCCCCTGCAGGGTCACGGGCATGCGCGTCTCTACCTGCGGGGGCGAGAAGTCGGCGCCGAAGAAGGGTCCGATATAAGCATAGCCCACAAGCCCGATGAACCCGAGAATCAGCAGGATGATCAGAAGCTTGAAGAGTTTACCCATATATGCTCGCGCCCGGTTTGCCGTTGTTTCCCTCATTCTATATCTGGCCTTTTGTCCAAGATCACGTCATTCAGGAAAAAATGAGCGAAATTGAGCAAACCATGGCCGATCGGGCGCAGCCGCGCCCGCGCTTCCGTCTGCACAAGACGGTGGCCCTGGTCGGGATGATGGGGTCGGGCAAGACCGCAGTGGGGCGCAACCTTTCCACCGCGCTGGATGTCCCGTTCCGTGACAGCGACGCAGAGATCGAATCCGCCGCGAACCTGACCGTACCGGAGATTTTCGAACGCGATGGCGAGCGGTTCTTTCGCAAACGCGAGGCAGAGGTGATCGCCCGGCTGCTCGATGCTTCCCCCGGGATCCTTTCGACCGGGGGCGGTGCCTTTCTGGCCCCGGATAACCGGCGCAACATCAGTGCGCGCGGCCTGTCGCTCTGGCTCGATGCCGATCTCGATCTTTTGTGGCAGCGGGTCCGGCACAAGGATACCCGTCCGCTGTTGCGCACCCCCAACCCGCGGGCGACGCTGGCGGAGATCTATGCGGAGCGGGTACCGATCTACCGGCAGGCGGACCTGTCGGTGCGCTGCGCGCCGGAATTGTCGATCGACGCCATGGGCCGCCGCGTGATCGCCGCCCTGCTCGAACGGCCCGACGTGCTGGAGCGACTGGATGACTGAAACCGTACATGTGCCCCTGCCGGGGCGGGCCTATGACGTGGTCATCGGCCCCGGATTGCTGGCCGAGGCGGGCCAGCGCATCGCGCCGCTGCTCCGGCGTCCGAAGGTCGCCATCATCACCGATGAAAACGTGGCCGCCCTGCATCTCGACGCCCTGCGCGACGGGCTTGTCCGCGACGGGATCGACAGCCGCGCCAAGGTGCTGCCCGCCGGGGAGGCAACCAAGAGCTGGGAGAACCTCACGGCCTGCGTCGAATGGCTGCTGGATGAGCGGATCGAACGGCGGGACGTGGTCGTGGCGCTCGGCGGCGGAGTGATCGGCGATCTCGTTGGTTTTGCCGCCTCCATCCTGCGGCGGGGCGTGCGCTTCGTGCAAATTCCCACATCCCTGCTCGCGCAGGTGGACAGCTCGGTGGGCGGCAAGACGGGGATCAACACGCGCCACGGCAAGAACCTCGTGGGGGCGTTTCACCAACCCAGCATGGTGCTGGCCGATACCTTGGTGCTGGATACGCTTCCGCTGCGCGATCTGCTGGCGGGCTACGGCGAGGTCGTGAAATACGGGCTTCTGGGCGATGCCGAGTTCTTCGGCTGGCTGGAAAAGCACGGCCCCGCGCTGGCCCGGAGCGATGACAGCGCGCGCATCGCTGCCGTGCGCCGTTCGGTCGAGATGAAGGCCGAGATCGTCGTGCGCGACGAGACAGAGCAGGGCGACCGCGCGCTGCTGAACCTCGGCCATACGTTCTGCCACGCGCTGGAAGCTGCGACCGGGTATTCGGACCGGCTGCTTCACGGCGAAGGGGTGGCCATCGGCTGCGCGCTCGCCTTTGAGCTTTCAGCGCGCATGGGGCTGTGCCCGCAGGAGGATCCAAGCCGCGTCCGCGCCCATCTGCGCGACATGGGGATGAAGACCGATCTGGGCGACATTCCCGGCGAACTGCCCGGCCCCGACGCACTGCTCGACCTCATGGGGCAGGACAAGAAGGTGGTGGACGGCCAGCTTCGCTTTATCCTCGCCCGTGGGATCGGCAAGGCTTTCGTAAGCGCCGATGTGTCCCGGGAAACCGTTCTTGACGTGTTGTCCGACGGGATACGCGCGCAACGTCGGGCCTGAAGGGGGACCGGGTTGGGGCGAAGAAGCCGCCCTAAGTCACTTAGATAAAATAAAAAAAGGGCCGGCATTTGCCGACCCTCATGTTCAGATCCGAAGTACCGGATCAGAACGGAATTTCATCATCCAGATCGCGGGAGCCGCCACCGCCTCCGCGGTTGCCGCCGTCCGACGAGCCGCCGTAGCCACCGCCGCCGCCATAGCCCGGGTCAGATGGGCCGCTGTCGTAATTGCCGCCGCCGCCTTCGCCGCGACCGTCCAGCATGGTCAGCGTGCCGCCGAAGCCCTGCAGCACGACTTCGGTGCTGTAACGGTCCTGACCGGACTGGTCCTGCCACTTCCGGGTCTGCAACTGGCCCTCGATATAGACCTTGCTGCCCTTCTTGAGGTACTGCTCCGCGATCCGCACCAGACCCTCCTGAAAGATCGCGACCGAATGCCATTCCGTCCGCTCCCGGCGTTCGCCGGTATTGCGGTCCTTCCAGGTTTCCGACGTGGCGATGCGCAGGTTGCAGACCTTGCCACCGTTCTGGAAACTGCGCACTTCGGGGTCCCGCCCCAGGTTGCCGATGAGGATCACCTTGTTGACTGAGCCGGCCATTCCGCCCCCCTTGTTCGCTTGATGCCTTGAGCCGCGCCGAATCCCGCGCGCCCCGGGCCGTCTTATAGCTTGGTTGGCGATGGGTTAACACAAGGTTTAGGCCGGTTTTGGCCCATCCGGCCCAAAGACTGGCCCTGACGGGATGCTCTGGTATAGTCCCGCGCAAAAGATGACCGAGCAAGACGGGGGACGGGATGAAGATACGCACAGGAATGGCGGCGGGTTTGCTATGTGCGGTCCTTACGTCCCAGCCCGCGATGGCCGAAATTTTCGGCGCGGGCGACCGGACCACCAGCTTCAAGGTGCAAAAACGCATTCTCGATGATCGGGCCGCGCGCCAGTACAGCGCATCGGTGCGCCTGCAGCCGCCCAGCGTCGTGACACCGACGAAATGGGACACGCCCGAATACCGCGGCGCCTACAAGGGGGTCTATCTGGCGATGGCGCGGGATGCGGCGGTGCTGCACGGCGTGCCGGTCGATCTTTTCCTTCGGCTGGTCCAGCAGGAAAGCGGCTGGAACCCCAAGGCCGTTTCGCACAAGGGCGCGCTGGGGCTCGCCCAGCTGATGCCCCATACCGCCCGCCTGCTGCGCGTGGACCCGGCTGACCCGAAGCAAAACCTCGAGGGCGGCGCGCGCTACCTGATGCAGCAGTACCGCACTTTCGGCACATGGAAGCTGGCGCTCGCGGCCTATAACGCGGGGCCGGGCGCGGTCAGGAAATACGGCGGCGTGCCGCCCTATGCCGAAACGCGCAACTACGTGAAGGTCATCGCCGGTCTCTGATCCCGATCATTCGGCGGCCACGTCCACTTCGATCACCGGCTCCATCTCGGCGAATTTCTCGGCGCTGAGGTGGCATTTGACCTGATGGCCGGGCGCCATGGTCACCATGGGCGGCACTTCACGTTCGCACAGGTTGCCGGGCACCTCGCTCTTCCAGCGGCAGCGGGTCTGGAACGGGCAGCCGGGGGGCGGGTTCATGGCCGAAGGGATGTCGCCCTCCAGCACGATGTGCTTCTTCTTGACGGACGTGTCCGCAATGGGCACCGCCGACAGAAGCGCCTCGGTATAGGGGTGATAGGGTGGGGCGAATACCTGATCCGTAGTGCCCAGTTCGACCACATGACCAAGATACATCACCATGACCCGGTCGCTGAGATAGCGCACGATGCTCAGATCGTGGCTGATGAACAGCAGCGTCGTCTTCTGCTCGCGCTGGATCTCCATCAGCAGGTCCGTCACGGCGGCCTGCACCGACACATCGAGGGCAGAGACAGGTTCATCCGCCACCACGATACGCGCATCCCCGGCAAAGGCCCGCGCAATGCCCACGCGCTGCTTCTGCCCGCCCGAGAGCTGGCGCGGCATGCGGCCCGCGAATTCACGCGGCAACTTCACCAGATCGAGCAGTTCCAGCATGCGCTGTTTGCGCTCTGCCTCGTTCTTGCCGATCTTGAAGATCTCCAGCGCGCGGATGATCTGCCGCCCCACGGTCATCGAGGGGTTTAATGTGTCGAATGGATTCTGGAAGACCATCTGGATGTCGGCGACATTCTGGGTCGTCCGCGCCTCGATCGGCACATCGCCGATGTTCTGGTTGTCGAGCAGGATCTGCCCGTCAGTCGCGGTTTCCAACCCCATGAGAACCTTGGCAAAGGTCGATTTCCCGCAGCCGGATTCCCCCACGATGGCGAGCGTCTCGGATTCGCGCGCCTCGAAGGTCAGCGTTTCGTTGGCCTTCACCACCTTGGTATCGCCGCCGCCGAACATGGCGTTCGCCGCGACCTGATAATATTTCTTCAGGTCGTCGATCTTGAGAATCACATCCCCGACATCCCCCTTCTTCTTGGTGGCGGCGAGTTCGAGCGGTGCCTGCCAGTCGATCTCTTCAAAGCGGATGCAGCGGGTGTGGTGGCGCTCATTGCCGGGTACCGGTTCCATCGGAATGGATTGCGCATCGCAGCGACCGGCCACGAAATAGTCGC
>NZ_LWEX01000110.1 GCF_001634885.1 Sulfitobacter sp. HI0040
AGGGGCTCGCCCCGTCGGTGCCGAGCCGGTCGCACAACCGCGCCACGGCCCCGCCCTGCTGGCCCGTATCGCCCGCCCCGGCAAAGGCATAGAGCCGCCAGCGCCCGTCCGCCTCCGCCACGTGGCCCAGTTCCATCGGCCTTGCATCCGCCACCCGGATCACGGGTGCTGAGTGAAATCGCATCCCCACCGGCAGGCCCCGGGCCAGCGCCTGCCGCGGCGCGGCGGCAATCAGCGTGGAAGGCGCATAACAGGTCGCCGTCCCCGCGGTGAACCGGCCATGACGGACAAAGCTGCGCTGCAACTCCGTTGCATGGCGGTCCCGGTCGGCCACCGCCTCGGGCGGGGTGCTGAAGATCCGCGCGAAGGACCTGTCGAAGGCTATCAACTCCTCCGCCACCGCCTGCCGTTCGGTGCTGTAGCTTTCCAGCAGACCGGGCGCCGCCTGCCCGCGCAGCACCGCCGCCAGCTTCCAGCCGAGGTTGAAGCCGTCCTGCATGGAGACGTTCATCCCCTGCCCGGCCTTGGGGCTGTGGGTATGGCAGGCATCCCCGCAGATGAAGACGCGCGGCGATCCCTCTGCGCCGTCATCGAACCGGTCGGCGAGGCGCTGCCCGATGTCATAGACCGACCACCAGGCGACCTCCTGCACATCGAGCGTATAGGGGTGCAGGATACGCTGCGCGGCGGCGATCAACTGTTCAGCGGTGATGTCGCGCCCCGCCGCACGCTCGTCGGGGCCGAGCTTGTCCATCTCGATATAGAGCCGGACAAGATAGCCGCCTTCGCGCGGGATGATCAGCACGCTCCCCTCGCTCGCGGACTGGATCACCGATTTGATCCGCAGATCGGGAAAATCCGATCTGGCCAGAATGTCCATCACCCCCCAGGCCTTGTTGGCGGAATCCCCCCGCAGCGTCAGCCCCATGGACCGGCGCACCGCGCTGCGCGCCCCGTCGCACCCCACGAGGTATCGACAGCGCAGAAACCTGTCGGGCCGCCCGGCGCCGCTGGCATCGCTCAGCTGGACGCGGACCGGATGCTCCGCATCATCATCGCGGCAGTGGTCGGCAAAGGCCCAACCGTAATGCGGCGCCATTCGCCGTGGCCCCTTGGCCATCCGGTCCAGCAACAGATCATGGACGCGCGCCTGATTGAGGATCACATGAGGAAATTCCGACAGCCCCTCTTCCGTGTCGCGGATACGCTCGTTCCGCCTGATCAGCGAAGGGCTCTCGGGGTCCGGTTTCCAGAAGGCGGTCTCATTCACCCAATAGGCTTCACGCAGGACCTGATGGGCAATGCCTATGGCCTCGAACATCTCCACCGTGCGGCAAGCGATCCCGTCGGCCTGCCCCATCTGTAAGGGACCATCCTTGCGTTCGATGATATGGGACGCGATCCCGGCGAATTGCGCCAGTTGCGCGGCAAGGATCAGCCCCGCAGGCCCGCAGCCCACGATCAGCACATCCATCCGGTCGGGCAATGCCCCGCCCTGCGGGGCCTGCTCCGCGGCCACCGATGGATCGCCCACGCCTACGCCGTTGAGATGATATTGCATGGTGCCCCCCCCCGATGCGTGCAAACTAGAGGCGACGGGGCGACCCCCGCAAGCCACCGCAACATGGGGGCGACCAACCACGCAAAAGGGCGGACCCGAAGGCCCGCCCCTGCGTTACCCGCCTTGGCGGGAAAATCTGCTCAGCGAGTTACTTCGCTGTGGCTTTCTTGGTCGCGTTCTGAACGTCGTCGGATGCTTTCTTGACGGCCTTGGCGGCATCGTCCTGCATGTCCTTGCCGGCGTTCATCATCAGTTCGACGGTGTCCATCTGAACCTTCTTCGCGATTTCTGCGAAAGCGGCCATGTGCTCTGCTGCGGATTCAGCCGAAGCGGAAGCGAATTCGGTCATCGCCTTGGCGTAGTCGGCGGGCTCCTGCTTCGCCTTGGAGATTTCGGCCAGCTTGTTCAGCGTGTCCTTTGTCCACTTGGCGGAGATGTCGGCAGATTTCTCTGCGGCATCGATGGCCACGCCGGACAGTTTCTCGTTCAGCGTCGCGGCTGTCTTGAAGGAGCCTTCCATGGCGGAAGTGTCCACGGGGAAGGAACCCATTACGTCTTTGAACATCGCGGTCATATCAGGTGTCTTTGTCATGTCTCTATCCTTTGTTGCTGTGAGCGGGGTGTTCCACTCTTGCTGCGTCTGCAAAGAATATAGATGCTGCACTGCGGCAAATCAACCTTTTTCTGCAGTGCAGCAAAAAATTTCCCTAAGGTAAAGATGAGACAATCAAATCAGTCGTTTGCCTTGCGTTTTACATAATCCCCCGGCGCATCGCCCAGAATTTCCTGCCCGTCGTCCCCCGGGAATCGGGCATCCACCTGCGCCCCGGACCGCTTCTTCAGCCACTTTCCCCAACGCGGCCACCACGACCCTTCGTGGAACTCCGCCTCCTGCAGCCAGTCCTCATGCGCAAGTTCGAGGTCGTCATTGACGTAATGGCCGTATTTCTTCTTGCTGGGCGGATTCACGATGCCCGCGATATGGCCCGACTGGGTCATGATAAAGGTCTTGTCCTTGCTGCCCATCTGCTGGATGCCGCGATAGCTGTCTTTCCACGGCGCGATATGATCCGTCTCGCAGGCGATGGCGCAAAGCGGCACGTCGATGTCCCCCAGTTCGAGGTGATGCCCCAGCATATCAAGCCCGCCATCCGCCAGCTTGTTCTGTTGGCAGAGCCCGCGCAGATATTCCATCGCCATCTTCGCCGGCAGGTTCGCCCCGTCCCCGTTCCAGTAGAGCAGATCGAAGGCCGGGGGCGTCTCGCCCATCATGTAGCTTTTGACGGCCGGCCCGTAGACGAGGTCGTTCGAGCGCAGGAACGAAAAGGTCCGCGTCATGACGATGGAGGGCAGGATGCCCTTGTCCTTCGTCTCCGCCTCGATCCCGTCGATGAAATCGTCGGTCAGGAAGGGCTGGAATTCGCCCTGGTCGGAAAAATCGGTCAGCGCGGTAAAGAAGGTCGCCGATTTGACCGAGGTATCGCCTCGCTGTTTCAGCAGCGACAGGGTCAGCGACAGCGTGGTGCCCGCGATGCAATAGCCGACCGCGTTCACCTGTTTCTCGCCGGTGATCTTCTTGGCCTCCTCGATCGCGGCGAGATACCCCTCCTCCACGTAGTCGCCCAATCCGACGTCGCGATAGCCGGAATCCGGATTGGCCCAGCTGACCATGAACAGCGTGTAGCCCTGATCCACGATCCATTTCACCAGACTGTTCTGCGCCTTGAGGTCGAGGATGTAGAACTTGTTGATCCAGGGCGGAAAGACGATGAGCGGCGTCTTGTGCACCTTGTCGGTGGTGGGCGTGTACTGGATTAGCTCCAGCATGCGGTTGCGGAACACCACCTTGCCGGGGCTGGTCGCGATGTTGCGCCCCAACTCAAAGGCGCTTTCGTCCGCCAGCCGCACCACCAGCTCGCCGTTGTTGGCCTCCAGATCCTTGATCAGGTTCTCCAGCCCCTTGATAAGGCTCTCGCCCTCGGTCTCCACCGCCCGCTCCAGCACGTCCGGATTCGTGGCGAGGAAGTTCGTCGGCGACATCATGTCGATGATTTGCTGGCTGAAATAGGCCAGCCGCTTCTTTTCGCGCGGGTCCATGTCCGTCACGTCCTCGACCGCCTGTTTCAGGGCCTCGGCATTGATCAGGTACTGCTGCTTGATGAAGTTGAAATAGGGATGCGTGTCCCACAGGGGGTTGGCAAAGCGGTTGTCCTTGGGCGTGCGATCCTCGGGTGCGGCAAACTGTCCCTTCGCCAGCGCCTGCTGCGCCTCGACGAAATGGGCCACCGATTTCGTCCAGTACCCCATCTGATGTTCCATCAGCTTGGCAGGGTTCTGCATCGCCTCGGTCCAGTAGGATTGCGCGGCTTTCTGGAATAATTCGTGGTTTGGACCGTCCAGCGCGGGCTGATGGGTCTGCCGATGGGTCATGACCTGCGCCAGCCGTTCGGTCAGCTTTTCCACCTTCTTCATGTTATCGGCCATGCGTGACAGGGAAGCCGCAGAGGGCGCATCATTTTCAGGGGACCGAGTTGTCATCTTAACTATTCACTCCTATCTTCGCATCTGCAGCATTCCGGGCACCCGGAACGGGCAGTTCTGAAAGTGCCCAGTTCGGGGCCGGTAACAAGGAGACCCTTCGTGCGCTATATGGCAACTTACGACCTGATGGAGTCCATCAGGAACACAAATCAGTGGCTCGGCGCTTCGGCGCTCGCGATGGCATCCTACCCCGCTTTCTCGATGTTTCCAAACCCCGCGCTCGAATGGATGGCCGCATGGGGTGAAGTGACGGAACGTACTTTCGGCCGCATGGTGGTAAAGCCCGACTGGGACATTCCGCCCTTCGTCGGCGCCAACGGTCAGGATCGTCTGGTATCGGTTGAAAAGGTGGTTTCCAAACCCTTCGGCGACCTGATCCGCTTTCGCGTGCAGGGCCGCACCGAAGAAAAGCGCAAGGTGCTGCTGGTCGCGCCCATGTCGGGCCACTACGCGACGCTGCTGCGTTCCACCGTGATCAGCCTCGTGCCCGATTGCGAAGTCTATGTCACCGACTGGCACAACGCCCGTGACATCCCCGTCAGCGCGGGCAAGTTCGACGTGGAGGATTATACCCTCTACCTGGTCGACTTCATGCGCCACCTCGGCCCCGACACCCATGTCATCGCCGTCTGCCAGCCCGCGCCGCTGACCCTTGCCGCCACCGCCTACCTCGCCGAAGAGGACCCGGAGGCACAGCCGCTCTCGCTCACCCTCATCGGCGGCCCCATCGACCCCGATGCCGCCGCCACCGACGTGACGGATTTCGGCCGCCGCGTGACCATGGGCCAGCTCGAACAGTTCATGATCCAGCAGGTGGGCTTCAAATACGCGGGCGTGGGGCGCAAGGTCTATCCCGGCCTTTTGCAGCTTGCCTCCTTCATCTCCATGAACAACGACACCCACCGCGAAGCCTTCATGGAACAGATCAAGCGCGTGGCCCAGAAAACCGCCCATGACCACGACAAGCACAACAAGTTCTACGACGAATATCTCGCCGTGATGGACATGCCGGCGGAATTCTACCTGTCCACCGTGGAACGCATCTTCAAGAACGGCGAAATCGCGAAGAACGAATTCACCGTGGCGGGCCGTCCGGTGGACATCGGCAAGATCACCACCGTCGCCGTCAAGACGGTCGAAGGCTCGAAGGACGACATCTCGGCCCCCGGCCAGTGCATCGCCGCGCTCGACCTGCTGACCGGCCTGCCCGATTCGAAAAAGGCGAGCCATCTCGAAGACGGCGCGGGTCACTACGGCATCTTCGCGGGCAAAAGCTGGCGCAACAACATCCGCCCGCTGGTGCTCGACTTCATGAACGCGAACGACGCGGGCAAGGCCGGCGCGAAACCCGCCAAGGCCACGAAGCCGGAAACCAAAGCGCCCGCGAACCGCAATATCGCCGCGGGCTGACCCCCTCAGGCGGCCGCCGGCACCATCTTCCCGGCGGCCCCGCCCGCGCCTCTACCCCGGCGCGCGCCCCCTTCCAAATGGCGAAAAATCCCGGGGTCC
>NZ_LWEX01000111.1 GCF_001634885.1 Sulfitobacter sp. HI0040
CAACCTTTCGCCCCGGTCTATGGTAAAGCTGATGTCGTCCACGGCGCGGAACCGGCCCGGCGCCCCGAAAAGGGAGCTTCGCGGCAGGCGGTAATCGCGCGAAACATGCGAAACCTCAAGCAGGGGGCGCGGCGGGGGGGCGGGCGGCAGATCGACTTGGTGGTTCGACGTGGCAAAAAGCATCTTGGTATAGGGGTGGCGCATGTCCCGCAGCAGGGTGCCGGTTGCACCCTGTTCGACGATTTGCCCCTTGCGCATGACGATGATGCGATCCGCCATGTCCGCCACCACGGCGAGGTCATGGGTGATCATCAGCAGCCCCATTCCGTCTTCGCGCGCGAGGCTGCGCAGCAGGTCGAGTATCTGGGCCTGCGTCGTCACGTCCAGCGCCGTGGTCGGTTCATCGGCCACAAGGAGCTTGGGTCGCAGCGCGATGGCCATGGCGATGACGACACGCTGCCGCTGACCGCCGCTGAGTTCATGTGGATAGCGGTGCGGGGGAAAACGATGGGCGGGCATCCCGACCCGGTCCAGCGCCTCGGCTGCCATGGCGGCGGCATCGCTGCGCGAGACCTCGGGCCGGTGCACGCGGATGGTTTCGGCCACCTGACGGCCAATGGTCTGCACGGGGTTGAGCGCGGTCATCGGTTCCTGAAACACCATGCCGACGGTATTGCCTCGAACATCGCAAAGCGCCTCTTCGGAAAGCGTCGCAAGGTCCTGCCCGTCCAGCATCACGCTGCCGGTGCAGCGCGCGCCGCGCGGCAGAAGCTGGAGCGTCGAAAGGGCCGTCATGCTCTTGCCCGACCCGCTTTCCCCGGTGATGGCCACGATCTCCCCCTCTTCGACGAAAAGCGTGACGTCCCGCAGAACCTCGATCCCGTGGATCGACATGGAGAGCGCACCGAGTTCCAGAAGGCTCATGACCGGGCCACCCGCAACCGGGGGTCAAGATGATCGCGCAGCCCGTCCCCCATCAGGTTCAACCCCAGCACGGTGAGGATGATGGCAAAGCCGGGGATGAGCGCCATATGCGGCGCGATGGCCACGAGCGTTTGCGCATCCGCCAGCATCCGCCCCCATGAAGGCGTTGGCGGCTGCGCACCGAGCCCCACGTAGGACAGGCCCGCTTCGGCAAGGATGCCGAGCGAAAACTGTATGGTGCCCTGAACGATCAGAAGGTTCGCGACATTGGGCAGGATATGCTCGGCCGATATGCGTGCCGCCGATTTGCCCGCAACCCGCGCGGCGAGGATGAATTCCCGCTGCCAGATCGACAGCGCGGCACCCCGGGTGATCCGCGCGAAGACCGGGATGTTGAAGATCCCGATGGCGATGATCGCATTGCGCGCCCCGGCGCCGAAGACGGCGGTGATCAGGATGGCGATGACCAGCGCGGGGAAGGCGAATATCAGATCGTTGGCGCGCATGATCGTCTCATCCAGCAGGCTGCCGCGCCGCGCCGCCGCCCATAGGCCGAGCGGTATGCCCACCCCCATGCCGATGCCCACGGCCACCAATGCGACCGCGATGGAAGTACGCGCGCCCACCATGATCATGCTCAGCATGTCGCGCCCGAAATGATCCGTACCAAGCAGGTGGTTCCCGTTCGGTGTCTGGAGCTTTCCGGCGATGTCCAGCGCCGCGTGGTCGAATGGCGTCCAGAAGAAGCTGACGAAAGCCATCCCCACGAAGAACAGCGACAGGGACGCCCCAAGTATCAGGCTCCGGTTCATGTCCGGGTTCTCAGCCGGGGATCGACGGCGGCATAGGTGAGGTCAACGACGAAATTCACGACGATGACGGAAAAGACCAGCAGCATCACGACGGATTCCACAACGATGAGGTCACGGGCAGAGATTGACTGAAAGATCAGCCGCCCGAGGCCCGGAAGGTAGAAAACCTGTTCGATGATGATGGCCCCGGCCAAGAGGAACGAGAATTGCAGTCCGATGATTGTGAGCACGGGGATCAGGGCATTGCGCAACCCGTGCCGCCAGAGCGCCTGACGCGCGGACAGCCCCTTGGCGCGCGCCGTGCGGATGAAATCTTCGCCCAATACGTCGAGTAACGACGACCGCATGACCCGGGCAAGGATTGCCGCCTGCGGCAGCGCCAGCGCGATGGCGGGCAACGTCAGTGCGCGCATGCCCGCGAAAAACCCCGCGTCCCACCCGCCGAAGCCCCCTGCTGAAAACCACCGCAGGTTGATCGCAAAGATCAGGACCAGCATCATCGCGAACCAGAAATTCGGGATGGCAACGCCGAGCTGCGTGGCCCCCATCACGCCTAAATCCCCGGCCTCCCCCCTGCGGGAAGCGGCGAAAATACCGGCGGGAAAGGCGATCAGGGTGGACAGCGTCAGCGCATAGAGAGCCAGCGGCAATGACACCCAGAGCCGTGCTGCGATCATCTCCCCCACCGGGGTGCGATAGGTATAGGAAATGCCGAAATCCCCCTGCAGCAACCCGCTCACCCAGGTGAGATAGCGCGCCAGCTTACCCTGGTTCAGGCCAAGCTCCTCCCGCAGAGCCTCAAGCGTTTCGGGCTGCGCGTTCATTCCCAGCATGAAGCTGGCCGGATCACCGGGGGCGATTTCGATGATTGCGAAGATCACCACCGAAGCGACAGCGAGGCTGACGACGAGGGATACAAGACGTTTGAGGACATATCGCAGCATCGCGGGGAGCCTACGAGTGCCGCAAAGGAGCGTCCAGAGGGTTATGAGGCAGAACCGGCGCTGCAGAAAAGTTTGCCGCGCGCGCGGCATTCACCGCTTCGTGACAGGAGCGGAGCACCCATGTCGGGAACCGAATCGCTCACGGTACGGTTGTCCCTGCGATGAAAGAATTTTTCGAAGGAGAGAAAAATGAAGACGACATTGAAAACACTTGCGATCGCTGGCCTGCTGGGCACCGTTTCTGCACCTGCATTTGCGGCCGCTCACATGAGCGCCTCGATGACGTGCGCTGAATACAAGGCCCTGACAGCTGAAGAGCAGGTCGAAGTTGCCGCCATGGCGATTGCCGAAATCGAAATGGGCAACGACGGTGGAAGCCTTGAAGAAGGTGCACGCGCCGATGAAGACGTCAACGGTGATGACCAGATGAAAACTTCCGAAGAGGAAGCGACTGACGGTGTCGTGTCGACCGAAGGTTCCGTTCAGGCGGATACGCCCAAAGCTGTCGAACCCACCAACAGCAACATGGGTGACGACATGATGTCCGAAGACGGCCCGACCGCAGAGAACATCGAAGAACTGATGCTCGCCTGTGACCAGAACCTCGACCAGATGGTTTCCGAGGCCGCAGCGAACATGAACGGCGTCAACTAAGCCTTCCTGCAAGGCGACGTTAGGAAAAGAGCACCTTCGGGTGCTCTTTTTCGTTCGTGGACGGGGCACGGTTTTCAGCTAAGTCCGGCGGTATGGAGCGCCCCAAATTCATTGGCCACGAAATCTATCGCCATTCCAGCTATGGCCGCTGGCATCCGCTACGGGTTCCGCGTGTATCGACGGTCATGGATTTGTCGCGGGCGCTGGGCTGGTTGCCGCGCGATCAGTTCATCAACTCCCCCCGCGCCAAGCCGACGGCCCTGACGGCATGGCATACCCCTGCCTATATCGACGCGCTTCAACGGGTGGAGCGGACCCAGAGCGCCACGATCGAAGACCGCACCCGCCACGATCTGGGCAGTGTGACGAACCCGGTATTCACTGAGATTTTCCGCAGGCCCGCTACGGCCGCCGGGGGGTCCATACTGGCGGGCGAACTGCTCGCCCGAGGCGGCACAGTCTATAACCCGGCGGGCGGTACGCATCACGGGCTTCCCGACCGGGCCAACGGGTTTTGCTATCTGAACGATCCGGTTCTGGCGATCCTCAGCCTGCGTCGCCACGGGGTCCGCCGCATCGCCTATGTGGACATTGATGCCCATCACCCGGATGGCGTGGAACTGGCCTTTGCTGCCGATCCTGACATCCTGATGATCTCGGTACATGAGGCGCGGCTCTGGCCGCGCACGGGGGCGCTGGAGTTCGAGGGGGCGGGCAATGTGTTTAACCTGCCGGTCCCGCGCAATCTGAACGACACTGGCATGGCGCGCATCCGTGACGAGTTGATCCTGCCGCGTGTGTACGCCTTTCGCCCCGATGCCATCGTTCTGCTCTGCGGGGCGGATACGGTCGAGGAGGATCCGCTTTCCCACCTCGGGCTGAGCAACAACGCCCCGTGGGATGTTCTGCGGGCACTGCGGGACTGTGCGCCGCGGCTGTTGGTGCTGGGGGGCGGGGGGTACAATCCATGGTCCGTCGGCAGGCTCTGGACCGGGGTTTGGGGTATTCTGAACGGCGCGGAGTTCCCCGACCGCCTGTCACCTGCTGCCGAAACCGTCCTGCGGGGCCTTTCGTTCGAAGGCAACCGGCGCGGGCGCAACCCGCCCGATCACTGGTTCACCACGCTGCGCGATGACCCGCGCGAGGGGGATGTGCAGGAGGAGGTTACGGACGGATTGGCCCGTCTGGCGAGGCGGCGCATGCCTGCTTAGGGTTGACGACCCCCCGGAGGGGATCGCCAGAGATGCGGGTGCCGATTACTCGGCCCAGCTGACCCCTGTGAGGTCTGTCGCCTGTGTCGGCGCATTCGCCCAGAGGCCCTGAAGCCCGGACTTCGCGACCGACAACGCCGCAAGCTGGAAGAGATAGCCATTCACGTAATCGTCCGCGATGATCTGCTGCGCCTGCTTCAGCATCTCGGTACGCTGATCGGGGTCCGTGGTGCTGTTCAACCGGGTCATGAGATCCTGCAATTCGGCGTTGTCATACTGAAAATAGTAATCGGGGTTGGCGTAAATGCCGATGTCCATGGGTTCGGTATGGCTGACGATGGTCAGGCCGAAATCCTTGCCCTTGAAGACCGATTCCAGCCACTGTGCCCATTCGACGTTCGTGATCTTGGCGTCGATGCCGACTTCCGCAAGCTGGGCCGCGATGATCTCTCCGCCGCGGCGGGCGTAGGACGGGGGCGGCAGGTGCAATGTCGTCTCGAAACCGTCGGGATAGCCCGCTTCGGCCAGCAGGGCGCGGGCCTTTTCGGGCTCATGCGCGGACTGGCCGGTCAGATCGACATAGGCCGGGTTATGGGGCGCGAAATGGGTGCCGATGGGCGTGCCGTATCCGAACATCGCACCGTCGATGATGGCCTGCCGGTCGATCGCATGGGCCACGGCTTGCCGGACTTTGGGATCGTCGAAGGGCGCCACCTTGTTGTTGATCGCGAGGATCGTTTCACCCTCGGTCGAACCGACCAGTACCTGAAAGCGGGCATCCGCTTCGAACTGGGGCAGGTTTTCCGGCGCGGGGAAACCCGAGAAGACATCGACATCTTCGGCCATGACGGCGGCAAAGGCAGCCGTCGGGTCGGAGATGAACTTGAACGTCACGTTATCCAGCTTTGCCGGTTCGCCCCAATAGTCGGGGTTGCGGGAAAGCTCGATCCGGTCGCCCTGGGTCCAACTGTCGAACTTGAAGGCGCCGGTACCCACGGGCGTCTGCTTGATGCCTTCGATGCTTTCGGGTGCGACGATGACGGCATCACCCCAGGCGAGATTGAACAGCATGTTGCCGTTGGGCTCGCTCAGCTTGATCTCCACCATCGTGGGATCGATCACGTTGACCTCGGAGATCGCGGAATAGAGCGCCTTTTGTGCGTTGGCGCTGTCTTCGGCATTGATCCGGTCGAGCGAGAACTTGACGTCTTCGGCATCCATCGTGGTGCCGTCGTGGAATTTGACCCCTTCGCGCAGCTTGAAGGTATAGGTCAGCCCGTCATCCGAAATTTCCCATGATTCGGCGAGCCCGGGAACGATGGAGCCATCGCTGGCAAAGCGCGTGAGCCCTTCGAAGACGTTGGAATAGAGAACGGAATCGATTGCGCCGGCAGCGGCGCTGGTCGGGTCCAGATGGGGCGGTTCGAGCTGCAGCGCGACGGTAATGTCGGACTGCTGCGCGAAGCCGGCGCTCGCCAGAACGGCGGCGGCCGCGGCACCCTGGAGGATGGAACGAAGGCGTATCATTGAAAACTCCCTGTTTTTCGTGCGCGGATCCTACCTATTTCGCCTGCGCAATACCAGCGTGAGCGTCTTCCCGCGCCTTGTCCAGGCGATCGGGATCGTTTAGGCAGCGGCCCTTTGCAGCGCGAGTGGAGACAGCCATGGGCAATGGTCCCGCGACCCTTGGAATAGACTTCGGCACATCGAACTCCGCCGCCGGTATGCGCATCGACGGTAGCCCTCGGCTTATCCCGATGGAGGGGGGCGAGACCACGTTGCCGACGGCGGTGTTCTTCGATTTCGACGCGCAGCAGGTGGTCTATGGCCGGGCGGCGCAATCGGCGCTGATCGGCGGCGACGAAGGGCGCTACATGCGTGCGCTCAAGAGCCTGCTGGGCACGCCGCTCATGCGTGAAAGCCGGGTGCTGCTGGGCAAACGCACGGATTTCATCGGTATCGTCGGGAGGTTCCTTGCCGAAGTGAAGCGGCGGGCCGAAAAGGAAACCGGGCAAAGCTTTACCCATGCCCTGTCGGGCCGTCCCGTACGCTTTCACAGCGCGGATGCGGACCGCAATGCACAAGCCCTCGTGGATCTGCGCGACTGTTATGCCGCGGCAGGTTTCGAGGACGTTCGCTTCATGCCCGAACCCGAAGCGGCGGCGCTGGCGAACCGCGCGGTGCTCGAACCCGGAGACCTCGGATTGATCGTGGATATCGGCGGCGGCACCTCCGATTTCACGCTGTTCCGGCAGGAGGGGGAGGATGCGATCCAGATTCTGCAAAGCCATGGTATTCGGCTGGGCGGTACGGATTTCGACAAGGAGCTCAGCTTCGGTCAGGTGATGCCGCATCTGGGGTTGGGCCACCAGATCAAGCACGCCTTCGGTGACAAGACGCATGAGGCGCCCGTTTCCATCTTCGCCGATCTGGCGACCTGGCAGAAAATTCCGTTCCTTTACACCCGGGAAACCCGCAAGGCGGCGGCGGATCTGGCGCGCTATGCGGTCGACCCCGATGTGTTCGCCCGGCTCGTTCAGGTTCTGGAGGATGAATTGGGCCATGACATTGCCTTTGCCGTCGAGGCCGGAAAGATCGCCGCCAACGATCCCGCGGCGACCGCGCCGCCCCGGATCAAACTGGGTATCGTCGAAAAGGGGCTGGAAGCGGAACTGCCCGCCGCCCTGCTTGCCGCATCGCTGGCCGATATGGCCGCGCAGATCGCCGAAGCCGGTCTTCGGACCGTCACGGATGCGGAATATGCGGCAGAGGACGTGAACCGCGTGATCTTTGTCGGCGGCTCCAGCCTTTTGTCCGTGGTGCAGGACGCCATGCGCAGGGCCTTTCCCGCGGCTGAGGTTCATCACGGTGCCGCCTTAACGGCGATTGCGGATGGGCTGGCGTTGGCCTCCTCCCGGGCCTTCGCTTAGCTCCCCGCGGATCCGCCCCCCGGCAGCAGCAGGGTTTCCAGTGCCGCCCCCATCACGCTGGCGCTGTCGATCATGTCGTCGATCCCGATATATTCATCTGGCTTATGTGCCAGTTCGAGGATCCCCGGCCCGTAGGCGATGCAGTTCTTGAGCTTGCCGATACGGTCGATGTGTTTCTGATCGTAGGTGCCGGGGGAGGCGACGTAGGTGGGCGCCTTTCCCATCACCTGTTCGATGGCCTTTGCCACGGTACGCACCACCGGAGCTTCCTGATCGGTCATGGAAGGCAGGACGGCGTTCAGCTCCGTAATCTCGTAGTCGAAGTCGTTTCGCGACTTGCGCAACCCTTCGAGCAGGGCCGTCACCTCGTCGCGCACCTGATCGAGCGGTTCTTCGACGAGGAACCGCCTGTCGATCACGATACGGCAGGAATCCGGGACGCAATGGGCGGGCAATCCGTCGAAATCCTCGGCCTGTTCCTTTTGGCCGCCGTGGATGGAGTTGATGTTCATGGTGGAATTGCGCGCGCCGTCGGGCACCACTGGCATCTCCGTCGTTCGGGCTGCCATGGCGGGGAAGAGCTTGTCTTCGAATTCGGCCAATACGGCGCCCATGTGCCGCACCGCGCAATCGCCAAGGAAGGGCATGGAGCCATGGGCGATCTCACCCTTGGTTTCGATCTCTGCCCACCAGCCGCCGCGATGGCCAAGGCAGATACGATCCTTGTTCAGCGGTTCGGGGATGATCACATGCTGCACGCGGTCCGGTGAAAACCAGCCCTGTTCGGCTAGGTAGGCCACACCGCCATAGCCGCCTGATTCCTCGTCCGCCGTGCCGGAAATTTCGATGGCGCCGCAATAGTCGGGCCAAACCTCGATGAAGGCTTCCGCCGCGATGATCGACGCGGCAAGACCGCCTTTCATGTCGC
This sequence comes from Sulfitobacter sp. HI0040, assembly GCF_001634885.1. Lineage (GTDB taxonomy): Bacteria > Pseudomonadota > Alphaproteobacteria > Rhodobacterales > Rhodobacteraceae > Sulfitobacter. The sequence continues at coordinate 8,404 of NZ_LWEX01000111.1, forward strand.
AGGCGCCGCGCCCATAGATCCGCCCGTCCTTTTGCTGGCCGCCGAAGGGGTCGAACGTCCATCCGGCGCCGACTTCGACGACATCGGTATGGCTGTTGAAATGCACGCAATCGCCCGCGTACTTCCCTTCGCGCCGTGCGACGATGTTCCAGCGGGGATATTTGGCGCTGTCGCCGGGCGTGCCTTCGGCGCGGATCAGATGCGTGTCGAAGCCATGCACGCGCAGCCGCAGGTCGAGGTATTCGCAGATTCGGCGGTAATCCTGCCCCGGCGGGTTCAATGTCGGAATGCGGATAAGATCCTGCGTCAGGGCGATCAGATCGTCCCGTCGGTCGGCGATGGAGTTGGAAAGTCTGCTGGTCATATCCGCATGATCATGCGGTCCTTCAACGATAGCAAGGGCGGTCGCATCAGCCGGCGATATCCTTCATCGCCGCCAGCAGCGCGCGGACTTCTTCGGCGCTGTTGTAATGGCAGAGCGATACGCGCACGGCGGCATCCAACCCCAGCGGGGTGAGAATGTTGCCAGAATAATGGTCCGCCCGGCGGATATGCGTCCGGATACCGCGCGCATTCAATTCCTCGACGATCCGATCCGCCGGGACATGCTCCAGCGCGAAACACACCAGCCCTTCACGGGCGGGGTTGTCCACGCCGCCAAGGATCGTCACCCCCGGCAGATCGGCAAGGCCCGGCAGGTTGCCCGCCCCGTGAAGCATCGTATCCGTGAGCATCTTTTCATGGGCATGAATGGCAGCCCCCGCCGCCTCGATCCGGTCCCGGGGGGTTTCGGCGTCGGAAACCTCGCCGCCCAGCCAGTCGAGATAGGAGACCACGTCGGAAAAGGTGGCATAGGAGCCGGTGTCGCGGGTTCCCATTTCCCAATTTCCGGTGGGGCCGCCTGCGAGCGTTTCGATGGGCAGCGCTGTCAGCCTGTCCGATACCCATGCCACGCCATAGCCATGGCGCGAAAACATCTTGTAGGGGGAAACGACATAGCCATCGATGTCATAGGCCGCGATATCCACCCGGCCATGGCTGGCGTGCTGGATGCCATCCACGAATATGAAAGCCTCCGGCGCGGTTTCTCGGATCGTTTTGGCGATGGCGGCTACATCATTGGCGATTCCGGTGACGGGGGATGTGTGCAGGATGGTCGCAACCCGAACGTCCGCCGTGACCAGCGGGGCATATTGGGCGGCGGTAACCTGACCGGTGGCATCGTCATGTGGCACCTCGACATAGGGTTTGCCCGCCATGCCAGCCCAGTGCCGCGCGGCACTGCGGGAGGCGGGGTGTTCGACCGAAGACCCGAGCACGCGCCCGCCTTCCGCGCTGCCCATGATGGCGGTGCGCAAAAGGCGAAAGGTCAGCTCCGTGCCGGATTCCCCGACGAAAAAGCGCCCCCCATCGGTGCCGAAGAACGTGGCCATATCGGCCCGCGCACGCGCGATGATTTCACCCAGCTTGCGCGACGCGAGGTTATCCCGGCCCTGATTGTCGGGAATGGCGGCAAAGCGGGCGGAGGTTTCCACAACCGATTTGAGCGTCAGCGCCCCGCCCGCGTTCTCGAAGAAAATGCGCGGCCCCGTCAGGGGGCATTCCTCCACATGGGCAAAGCGGTCACGGACGGAGGCAAGCGGCAGGGGGGCGGGAGATGACATGACAGGCTTTCAACAGGTTTCGGGCGCATCATTGGTTCAACCGCAGGGAATGCAAGTGTCCTTGCGTCGCACCGCGCAGAATTATCTGTAAAAACCCGCGCCCTACGCTAGATGGTGCGCGACTCATAAGGAATGCGCCGAATGGCCCCATTGATACAAAAGCAACCTTCGGTTGAGAAGATTGCCGAAGAACAGGAAACCGAGCGTTCGGTCAAGAAG
>NZ_LWEX01000112.1 GCF_001634885.1 Sulfitobacter sp. HI0040
GTGTTTTCTGTTTGACGACGAGCCGTACCTTGATGCTGTCGCCTGCCTGTACCGGTGCCATGAAGCGCAGGTTGTCCAGCCCGGTGTTCGCCAGCACGGGGCCGGGATCAGGTTGCACGAACAGCCCCGCCGCGAAGCTGAGCAGCAGGTAGCCATGCGCCACCCGGCCCGGGAAGAACGGATTGGCCGCCGCCGCTTCGTCATCCATATGGGCGTAGAAGGTATCGCCGGTGAAATGGGCAAAGGTCTCGATATCGTCGAGCGTGACCACGCGGCTGTCGCTGTTGAATGTTTCGCCCAGCTCCAGTTCGGTGAAGCTGCGGGTGAAGGGATGCGCCCTGTCGTCGATCTCCGCCGCGCCGGGTATCCATTGCTGGCCTATGACGCTGAGCATGTCGGGGCTGCCCTGAACAGCGGTGCGCTGCATGTAGTGCATGACGCCGCGGATGCCGCCCAGTTCCTCGCCGCCGCCCGCGCGACCCGGGCCACCGTGCACCATATGGGGCAGGGGGGCACCGTGGCCGGTGGCTTCCTTCATGGAGGTTCGGTCGGCGAAGTAGAGCCGCCCGTGATAGGCCGCCGAACTCAGGGTGATGTCCCGCGCAAAGCCTGCGTCATGCGTGATGACAGAGGCGACGAGCGAGCCTTGCCCGCGGTTCAGCAGGTGCGCCGCATGTGCCACGTCGCGGTAGGGCATAACGGTCGAAACCGGGCCGAAGGCTTCGGTATCATGCACTCGGCTGGCGGTATCGGGGTCGGTGCAATGAAACAGCATCGGTGGCAGGAAGGCACCCGCCGCGGCATCCGCACCGTGAACTTCGAACCGGTCCGGGTCGCCCGACACACGCTCGGCTTCCCGCGCCAGCAGTGCTGTCTTTTCCAAAACGTCGCGCTTTTGTGCGGCGGAGACGAGGGCGCCCATCTTCGTGTCCTTGTCGCGCGGATCGCCGATGCGGGTGGCTTCCAGCTTTTCCTTCAGCGCCTCGATCAAAGGTGCCACCAGCGGTTCGGGGGCCATGATCCGGCGGATCGCGGTGCACTTCTGCCCGGCCTTCGCCGTCATTTCGCGATGAACCTCCCTAACGAAGAGGTCGAATTCCGGCGTGCCCGGTGTTGCATCGGGGCCAAGCACCGAGGCGTTGAGGCTATCCTGTTCGGCGGCGAACCTGACGGAGCGCGCCAGCAGGTTGGGATTGCCGCGCAGCTTCAGCGCGGTATCGGCGGAACCGGTGAAGGCAACGGTATCCTGACAATCCAGCCTGTCCAGCATATCGCCCAGCCCGCCCGCGACGAACTGGAGCGAACCTTCGGGCAGGATGCCCGACTCCAGCATCAGGCGCACGCAGGTTTCCGTCACATAACAGGTCGCCGTTGCGGGTTTCACGATGGCGGGCATCCCGGCGAGCAGGGTAGGCGCCAGTTTTTCCAGCATGCCCCAGACGGGGAAGTTAAAGGCGTTGATATGAACGGCGGCGCCCTGCAACGGGGTGCAGATATGCCGCCCGAAGAATTGACCACCCCGGCCAAGCTGCTCCGCCGGACCGTCAAGGAAGACATGCGCATCCGGCATTTCCCGCCGTCCCTTGGAGGCGAAGACGAGCATCGTGCCGATGCCGCCATCCACGTCGATCAGGTGATCTGCTTGCGTGGCGCCGGTATCGAAAGACACATCGTAAAGCTGCTGCTTGCGTTCCTTGAGATGGAGCGCCAGCGCCTTCAGCATCCGCGCCCGGTCATGGAACGTCATGGCGCGCAGGGCCGGACCGCCGGTTTCGCGGGCATGGCGCAGCATGGCGTCTGGGTCGATGGCCCCGCCCCCGGCGCGGGCAAGCGGGATGTTGTCTATCGCGCTGCGAATGTCGCGGGCATCTGTGCCGGGCGGCACCCATTTTCCGACGGCAAAACTGTGAACGTCTTTCATCGGCGCCCCCTAATGTGTGTCGTAATCGATCGTCAGCTTGTCCGAGACCGGGTAGCTCTGACAGGTCAGCACATAGCCACGCTCGACCTCGTAATCCTCCAGCGCGTGGTTCGACAGCATTTCGACCTCGCCCTCCAGCACCTTGCCCATGCAGGTGGAACAGACCCCCGCCTTGCAGGCGAATGGCGCATCGAGACTGTTTTCCAGTGCCGCCTCCAGCACCGACTGGCCGCGTGACATCGTAAAGCTTCGGCGGGCGCCTTCTATGATCACCGTCACTTCGGTGCCAGCAGCGCTTTCGCTTCGCTTTTCCATTTCGCGCTTTGCAAGGCGGCCCTGCTGGCTTTCCCCGAAGAGTTCGAACTTGATCTGATCGGGGTCCATGCCATGGGCCTTCAGCGCCTCGGCGATGGCGAGCATCATGGGTTCGGGCCCGCAGATGAAGGCGGTGTCGAGCTTGGAGGGATCGATCCAGAGCTTGAAGAGCAGCGCGCATTTCTCGGCATCGACCCGGCCGGTGAACAGGTCGATGTCCTGCCCCGATTCCAGCATGTGAATGATGGTCAACCGGCCCATGTAGCGGTTCTTGAGGTCCTCAAGCTCCTCGCGGAACATGATCGTGTTCACCGCGCGGTTGGCGTAGACCAGCGTGAAGGTCGATTGCGGTTCGCGCTTCAGCACGGTCTTGAGGATCGACAGGATCGGCGTGATGCCGGAGCCGCCCGCGAAACCGATATAATCCTTGGCGCGGTCGGGCTCGATCTCGGTGAAGAATTTCCCCTGCGGCGGCATCGCATAGAGCACATCACCGACCTTCAGTTCCGTGTTCGCGTAGGTCGAAAAGGCGCCGCCATCGACCCGCTTTATGCCGACCTTCAGCTCGCCGTCGTCAAGGCCTGCGCAGATCGAATAGTTGCGCCGAACCTCTGTCCCGTCGAAATCCTTGGAGAATGTCAGGTACTGCCCCTGACGAAAGGCGAAGGCCTGCGGATCCTCCGGGCGCAGGGTCAGAACCACCGCATCGCGGATGGTATGATGGATGTCGGTGACTTCGAGGGGATGAAAGCTGGACATGGTTCAGATGCACTTGAAATAGTCGAAGGGTTCCAGACAGGCGCGGCAGCGCCATTGCGCCTTGCAGGGGGTGGAGCCGAATTGGCTGATCCGCTCCACATCCGGCGATTTGCACAGCGGGCAATGTTCCGGCCCACCTGCGGGACGGGGCGGGGCGATGCCGTAACGCTCCAGCTTCTCGCGGCCCTCGGCTGTCAGCCAGTCGGTTGTCCAGGCGGGGGAAAGCTGGCGTTTCAGGCGGATGTTCTCCACCCCGCGTTCGCGGAGGGCCGTTTCGATGTCGAGGTTGATGATCGTCGTAGCCGGGCAGCCCGAATAGGTCGGCGTGACCGTCACTTCGAGCGTATCGCCCGCCCACGCGACATCCCGGACGATCCCCAGATCGGTGAGCGAGATCACGGGGATTTCGGGATCGGGGACTTCGGAAAGCCAGCCCCAGACCGTGTCTATGGAGGGGCGTTCGATTACCATGTCGCGTCCGGATAGGCCCGTTGCAGCCATTGCATCTGCGTCAGCATGTGACCCAGATGTTCGGAGTGGCGCGCACCGGTCTTGCCGCCCTTGTGGGCAAAATCATCTTCGGGACGCTTCAGCGTGGCCGCCGTGAACACATCGCCCACCAGCTCGTCATAGCCGGGGCGCAGGCTGGCCGGGTCCGGCGCGAGGCCCCGTTCCTGCAGGGAACTGTCGACCGCGTCGCCGACGAACATCTCGCCGACATAGGGCCACAGCCGGTCCAGCGCCGCCTGCATGCGGTTGTGGCTTTCTTCGGTGCCGTCGCCCAGACCGATCACCGTGTCGGTCGAACGTTCGAGGTGATAGGTCACTTCCTTCGCCGATTTCTCGGCGATGGCGGCGATGCGCGCGTCCTTCGAGTCCATCAGGGCGGTCAGATACGGCAGATGCCATGCGTCGAACAGGAATTGCCGCATCATGGTGCGCCCGAAATCGCCGTTCGGTTGTTCCACCAGCAGAAGGTTGCGGAAGTCCCAGACATCGCGGCGGAAGGCCAGTGCATCGGCGTCGCGCCCGGCATCTTCGACCTCGGCGGCGAGGCCGAGCCAAAGTTGCGTCTGACCGATGAGATCGAGCGCGGTATTCGCGAGCGCGATGTCTTCTTCCAGTACCGGTGCCACCCCGCACCATTCGGACACGCGATGCCCCAGGACGAGCGTATTGTCCCCCATGCGGCAGAGGTATTCGAACAGCGGATCGCTCACATGGCCCCCACTTCATCTGGAATGTCGAAGAAGGTCGGGTGGCGATAGACCTTGTCGTTGGCCGGATCGTACATCGGGCCCTTGTCTTCGGGGGAGGAGGCGGCGATGGCCTCTGCTGGGATGGCCCAGATGCTGACCCCTTCGTTGCGCCGGGTATAGACGTCGCGCGCGTTCTTGATCGCCATTTCGGCATCCGCCGCGTGCAGGCTACCCACGTGGCGATGGCTCAGCCCGTGCTGGCCCCGGATGAAGATTTCCCACAGGGGCCATTCGGTGGCGCGGGCCTTGCCGTGCTTTTCCGCATGGGTTTCGCGATAGGGGGAGGATTCAGGGCTGCTCATCTCTTCACTCCGCCGCCAGTTTCGCGATGCGTTTCTTGGCTGCATGGGCCAGCAGACCCTCCCGCACCCAGCGACCGTTGTCCCACGCCTTATTGCGTGCTTCCAGCCGTTCGGTGTTGCAGGGGCCATTGCCCTTCAGAACGTCGAAGAATTCTTCCCAGTCGGGTTCCGAGAAATCGTAGCCGCCCTTCTCCTCGTTCCATTTCAGGTGTTCGTCAGGCACCGTGAGGCCGAGATATTCCGCCTGCGGCACCGTCTGATCGACGAACTTCTGCCGAAGCTCATCATTGGTGTTCATCTTGATTTTCCACGCCATGCTCTGCGCCGAGTGGACGGATTCCTTGTCGGAGGGGCCGAACATCATCAGCGACGGGTACCAGAAGCGGTTCAACGCATCCTGCGCCATCTTGCGCTGGGCGGGCGTGCCCTTGGCCATCTTCATCATGATGTCGTAGCCCTGCCGCTGGTGAAAGGATTCCTCCTTGCAAATGCGGACCATGGCACGGGCATAGGGTCCGTAGGAGGTACGTTGCAGTGGCACCTGATTCATGATCGCGGCGCCGTCGACCAGCCAGCCGACCGCGCCCATATCCGCCCAGGTCAGCGTGGGATAGTTGAAGATCGAGGAATATTTCATCTTGCCCGACAGCAGGTCGCGGGTCATCTGGTCCCGCGTGACGCCGAGCGTTTCTGCCGCGCAATAGAGGTAGAGGCCATGGCCCGCCTCGTCCTGAACCTTTGCCAGCAGGATCGCCTTTCGTTCCAGCGTGGGCGCGCGGGTGATCCAGTTGCCTTCCGGCAACTGGCCCACGATTTCCGAATGCGCATGCTGTCCGATCTGGCGGATCAGGTTCTTGCGATACCCCTCGGGCATCCAGTCCTTCGGTTCGATCTTGCCGCCCGCGTCGATACGTTCCTGAAAGGCGCGTTCCTGCGGATCCATCTCATCAAGGGATTTCACGCCCTTTCCGGTGGACTTGATCATCTGTGCATACATGGTTCAGATCCTTTCGAGGATAAGAGACTTCAGCTTGCGTTTTCCAGTATCAGCGCCACGCCTTGACCCACGCCAACGCACATTGTGCAAAGCGCGTAGCGCCCGCCTGTCCGCTTGAGTTGCAGTGCAGCGGTCATCACCAGCCGTGCCCCCGACATGCCGAGCGGATGCCCGATGGCGATGGCGCCGCCGTTGGCGTTGACCCGCGGGTCATCGTCCGCCACGCCCAGCGCGCGCAACGTCGCGAGCCCCTGGCTGGCGAAGGCTTCGTTCAGTTCGATCACGTCGATCTGGTCGATACCGAGGCCAGCGCGGTCCAGCGCCTTGCGGCACGCCGGAATTGGGCCAATGCCCATGACCCGGGGCTCGACCCCGGCGGCGGACATGGCGACGACCCGGGCGATGGGGGTGAGCCCCTGATCTTTCGCCGCGGCCTCCGACGCGATGAGAAGTGCTGCGGCCCCGTCGTTCACGCCAGAAGCGTTGCCCGCGGTGACCGTCAGGTCCGGCCCGTTGATGCCGCGCAGTTTGCCCAGTTTGTCCAGCGTCGTGTCGGGGCGGGGGTGTTCATCCCGGTCGACGACGATGGGATCGCCCTTGCGCTGGGGAATGGTGACGGGGGCGATTTCCTCTGCGAAGACGCCCGCTTTGTCCGCGGCGGCCCAGCGTTCCTGACTGCGCGCGGCAAAGGCATCCTGATCTTCGCGGCTGACGTCATGGTCCTCGGCCACGTTGTCGGCGGTCTGCGGCATGGAATCGACGCCGTATTGATCCTTCAGCTTGCGGTTGACGAACCGCCAGCCAATCGTGGTGTCATAAACGGCATTGCTGCGGGAGAATGCGGTTTCTGCTTTTGGCATGACAAAGGGCGCACGGCTCATGCTTTCGATACCGCCCGCGATGCCAAGGTCCATATCGCCGGCGCGGATCGCCCGGGCGATGGTGCCCACCGCATCCATGCCCGACGCGCAGAGCCGGTTGATCGTGGCGCCCGGAACATCCACCGGCATCCCCGCCAGCAGTACGGCCATGCGGGCGACGTTGCGGTTGTCTTCCCCCGCCTGGTTCGCGCAGCCCATCACGACATCGTCGACCCTGGACCAGTCCACCTGACTGTTGCGTTCCATCAGCGCAGCGAGCGGTACCGCCGCCAGATCGTCAGCCCTGACGGACGAAAGCGCACCACCATAGCGCCCGATGGGTGTGCGTTGCGCGTCACAGATGAATGCCTGCATTATCGTTCTCCCAAATTGTCATCAGTGTACCGCTACCTGCGATTCGCAACAATATAAATGTTACGAAATCGCGCATACAACCAGAGGATCGTAACGTATTGAGGGCCGTGCGACCTGCGCGCGCTTCTGGTGCGGCGGGGCAACTGTGACAAAGCGAATATGCCGCTCCGAAAACACCCATTGGGGTATTTCCAAACATTTCGCTTTCCTTCATGTTCGCGCGCATGTCGTTGTTTCTTATCGTGGCTCTTCCCTTCATCGGCGCCCTGCTGCCGGGTCTGATGATACAGGCGGGCCGACAGGCCTGTTTTTACGCAACCTTTCTGGTTACGCTCGTCGCCGCGATAGGGCTTGCGACCCATGCGCCTGCCGTCTTCGCGGGGGAGGTGGTCACCGCACGGATCGACTGGCTGCCGCAGCTTGGTCTGAACGCGAATTTCTTCCTTGATCCTTTGGGCTTCATGTTCGCGGCGCTGATCCTCGGTATCGGGCTGCTGATCATCGCCTATGGGCGTGCCTATCTGTCGCGCAACGACAACATGGGCGAGTTCTTTACCTATCTGCTGCTGTTTCAGGGCGCGATGGTCGGGATCGTGCTCAGCGACAACATCCTGATGTTGCTGGTGTTCTGGGAGCTTACCTCGCTGTCGTCCTTCCTGCTGATCGGTTTCTGGAAGCATCTGCCCGAGGGCCGGCGGGGTGCTCGTATGGCGCTGACGGTCACCGGCATGGGCGGGCTTTCGATGATCGGCGGGATGCTCATGCTGGGCAATATCGCGGGCAGTTTCGATCTGACGGTGATCCTGCAGAACAGGGAGCTGATACAGGATTCCCCGCTATATCTGCCGGCCCTTCTGTTGATCCTCCTGGGGTGTTTCACCAAGTCCGCGCAGTTCCCCTTCCATTTCTGGCTGCCGCACGCCATGGCGGCACCCACGCCGGTTTCGGCCTATCTGCATTCCGCCACGATGGTTAAGGCCGGGCTGTTCCTGATGGCGCGGCTCTGGCCGGTGCTGTCGGGCACCGAGGCATGGATCGTCATCGTCAGTTCGGCGGGTCTGCTGACCATGGTGCTGGGCGCGATCATCGCGCTGTTCAAGAATGACCTCAAAGCGCTGCTGGCATTCTCCACCGTCAGCCAACTTGGGCTGATCACGTTCCTTCTGGGCACCGGCACAGCATTCGGTGCGATGGCGGCGGTGTTCCACATCCTGAATCACGCCAGTTTCAAGGCCGCGCTCTTCATGAGCGCGGGTATCGTCGATCACGCGGTGCATACGCGCGACATCAGGCGTTTGGGCGGGCTCGCCCGGGTGATGCCTGCGACCTTCGCCATCGCGACGCTGGGAGCGTTGTCCATGGCCGGCATACCGCTGCTGAATGGCTTCCTGTCGAAGGAAATGATGCTGGAGGAAGCCACCCATGTGACGCTTTATGGGTCGCCCTATCTGGTGGCCGCCGTTGCGACGCTTGGCGCGGTATTCTCGGCGGCCTATTCCTTCCGTTTCATTGCCCATACTTTCCTCGGGCCGGTGCGGAACGATTATCCCGCCAAGCCGCATGATCCGGGCGTCGGCCTCTGGCTGCCGCCTGCCCTGCTGATCATTCCGGTCGTCGCGATCGGGGTTGCGCCCTTCCTTGCCGAACCCTTCGTTAAACTCGTAACGGGGGCGGTGATCGGAAGCGCGGCGGAGCTGCCCGATACGCACCTGAAGATCTGGCACGGGGTCAATCCCGCGCTGATGATGTCCGCCGGGGCGCTTGTCGGCGGTCTGATCCTGCTGGCGCTCTACTCCCCGCTGGCGAGGGGCTGGAACGCCGCGCCAAGGCCCGAGGCGAAGGATATCTTCGACGGGGTCATCGCCCGCTGCGTGTCTGGCGCAGAGCGTTTGGCCGGGGGGCTGCACAACGGGGCCTTTACCCGGTACGCGGCGATTTTCCTTGTCACCGTGATCGCCATCGGGGTGCATGCGTGGGTTACCGGCTCCAACGCGGCGTTCAGCCGGACGATGCTGCCCATCACCCCCAACGCCGTGGCCGCATGGGCGATGCTGGTGGCGGCAACCGGTTTCCTCGTCGCGGTACACCGGAACCGGCTGGCCGTTCTGATCCTGATGGGTGTGATCGGCCTGATGGTATCCATCGGCTTCAATTTCTTCTCGGCCCCGGACCTCGCGCTTACGCAAATCTCTGTCGAGGTTGTGACGATCATTCTGCTGTTGCTGGCCCTGAACTTCCTGCCGAACCGATCCCCCGCGGAATCCTCCGCCGGGCGGCGGCTGCGTGACGGGACGATTGCACTGGCTGGGGGCGCTGCGGCTGCGGCGCTGGTTTATACCATGATGCTGTCGGACTTTTCGGCGGAGACCATTGCCGAATACCACCTCGCCAATTCCTACAAGGGCGGGGGCGGCACCAACGTCGTCAACGTCATCCTCGTGGATTTCCGGGGCTTCGATACGTTCGGCGAGATTATCGTGCTGGGGATCGCGGCGCTGGTGATCTACGCGCTGACCGAGGCGCTGCTATCCGGCCCTGTCCGCGCCAAGCTGCTGAACCGCCGGTTCGAGGAACGCCGCGCCGGGGATCCGCATCCGTTGATGATGGTGGTGCTGACCCGCGTGATGATGCCCGTGGTGCTGATGGTCGGTGTCTACATCCTGTTGCGGGGTCACAATGATCCGGGCGGCGGATTCATCGCGGGGCTCATCGTCGCGATTGCCGTGGTGATGCAATACATGGCGAGCGGTTTCGCCTGGGCCGCGCAACGGCAGCGTTATCCTTACCATGGCATCATCGGCGCGGGGGTGCTGGTCGCGGGGCTGACGGGCATTGGCGCATGGTTCGCCGGTCAGCCGTTCCTGACATCCGCCTATGGCTATTTCCAGATACCGCCGATGGCCGAATTCGAACTGGCGACCGCCATGGGCTTTGACCTTGGCGTATTCCTTGCGGTCGTGGGCGCGGTGATGCTGTCGCTTGAAAGCTTTTCGCGGCTGGGTCGCCGGGCCGGGACCGCCGTCAGCGAACACGCGATGGATATCGACCCGTCCCGCGATGCTGCCGCCGAACGGGAAGGGGGCTGAACATGGAGCTTCTGGTCGCTACTGCCATCGGTGCGCTGACAGCCGCCGGCATCTACATGGTGCTGCGCCTGCGGACCTTTCCGGTCATTATCGGTACGTCTCTGCTCAGTTATGCGGTGAACGTGTTTCTCTTTACCGCCGGGCGTCTGGCGGTGGACGCGCCCCCGATCCTGCAGGATGGGGTCGAGGTCTACACCGACCCGTTGCCGCAGGCTCTTGTGCTGACGGCCATCGTGATCTCCTTCGGCATGACCGCGGTTGTCGTCATTATCGCGCTGGGGTCCTACCTCAGCTGTGATGACGATCTGGTGGACGCGCCCGCCACGCAACCCGAAGCGCAGCCCGCGCCGGAGGCAAAGCGCGGGGAGGCGCCGTCATGATGCATTGGACGGTTTTGCCGGTCGTGTTGCCAGCGATGATGGCCGCGATCATCGTACTGGTTGCGCGTCACCACCAGATGCTGGCGCGCGTGCTGTCGATCGCCAGCACGTTCGGGCTGCTGGCGCTCGCGCTCGGGCTGTTCTGGCAGGCGTCGGACGGCACGATTTCGATCTATCAACTGGGGGCGTGGAAGGCGCCTTTCGGCATCATCCTCGTGGCTGACCGGCTGGCGACGCTGATGGTCCTGCTGACGGCGCTGCTGGCTGTGCCGGTCCTGCTTTATGCTGTGGGATCCGGCTGGGATGCCCGGGGGCGACATTTCCATGCGCTGTTCCAGTTCCAGCTCATGGGGATCATGGGGGCGTTTCTCACCGGGGATGCCTTCAACCTTTTCGTGTTCTTCGAAGTGCTGCTCATCGCCTCCTACGGGCTGATGATCCATGGCGGCGGGGCAGAGCGGCTGCGCGCGGGCACGCAGTATGTCCTCTACAACCTGCTGGGCTCCACGCTCTTTCTCTTTGCGCTGGGCACGCTCTATGCCGAGACCGGAACGCTCAACATGGCAGACCTTGCAGGGCGGGTCGCGGCGCTGGATGCGGGCGATACGGCGGGGATCCGGGTGGCGAGCGTTCTGCTTCTGGGTGTCTTCGCGGTGAAGGCGGCGCTTCTGCCGCTGCATTTCTGGCTCCCGGCGAGCTATGCCCAAGCGCCCGCGCCTGTCGCGGCGCTCTTTGCGATCATGACCAAGGTGGGGGCTTATGGCATCATTAGGTTCTATACGCTGGTCTTTCCGCCGGACCTTGATCTGACGACGGGGTTGTTCGGAACTTGGCTTTTGCCCGCCGCCCTGGCGACACTGGCGCTGGGGATGATCGGGGTGCTGGGCGCGCGGGAGATAGGACGGCTCGTCGCCTTTTCCGTTATCGGTTCCATGGGCATGCTGCTGGCCGCCGTGGCGATCTTCACGCCCGAGGGGATATCGGCGGCGCTTTATTACGCGGTGCATTCGACGTTCACAGCCGCAGCGCTTTTCCTTCTGGTCGATGTCATCCGTGACCGCCGGGCCGCAGAAGGACGGCTGGAACAAGTCGCACCCCCCCTGCGGGGCGGGGCGTTAATGGCGGGAATGTTCTTTGTCGCGGCCATTGCGCTTTGCGGCCTTCCGCCGCTTTCCGGCTTCGTCGGCAAGTTGCTGGTGCTGGATGCGGCCTTGGACAGTGACTTGATCTGGTGGATCTGGGCCGTCATCCTGATTTCGTCACTGGTCGCCGTGGTGGGTTTCGGGCGCGCGGGATCGCAGATTTTCTGGAAGGCCTATCAGGATGCCGACCCGGTCCCGCCGGAGGAGGCGCCGGAGGGGACGATGCCGCCACCCCGCAACAGCGTCCTGCCGATGACCTCCGTGGGGATCCTGCTGGGCTATGTCGTGGTCGTCACTGTCTTTGCCGGTCCGCTCACACGGGTGACGGATGCCACCGTTGCGCAACTTTTCGCGCCGCAGCCCTATATCACCAAGGTGTTGGAGACCGAGGGGCGGATCATCGGGAAGGCCAAGGACGCCGGTGATCCGAAGAAGAAGACCTCGGACAAGCCAGATGAAGGAGGCCACTGATATGCGTTCACGCGTCTTGAACCGGCTCTTGCCGCATCCGCTGCTGACGGTCCTTCTGGTGGCGGTCTGGGCGCTGCTGAACAACAGCGTATCGCTGGGCACCTTCGTGGTCGGCCTTTTTCTGGGGTGGATCATCCCTGCGGCCACGGCGGCCTATTGGCCGGATCGGCCCGCCGTTCCCCGGCCCTTCAAGCTGCTGACCTACGCGGTGATCGTGATCTGGGACATCCTTGTTGCCAATGTGGTTGTGGCGCTCATCGTGTTGTTCAAGCCGAACCGGAACATCAAGTCGGCATGGGTGGAAATCCCGCTCGAACTGCGGGCGCCCGAGGCGATCACCATGCTGGCCGGAACGATCACGCTGACCCCCGGCACGCTCAGCGCCGATCTGTCCCGCGACGGACGCTCGCTGCTCGTACATGCCCTCCACGCGCCCGACCCCGACGCCGTCCGCGACGACATCAAGAACCGCTATGAACGCCGGCTGAAGGAGATTTTCCAGTGATCGAGATCGCCTTCTACTTTGCGCTTTTCGCCGCAGGCCTCGCACAACTTCTGGCGATGGTCAGGCTGATCATCGGGCCGCATATCGGGGATCGTATCCTTGCGCTCGATACCATGGTCATCAACGCTATCGCGCTCATCGTGCTTATCGGGCTGAAGTGGGGCACGCAGATCTATTTCGAAAGCGGTATGATCTTCGCCATGCTCGGGTTCGTTTCCACCGTGGCGCTTGCGCGCTTCGTCTTGCGGGGGGACATCATCGAATGATCGAAGATATCCTTGCCATCGCCACCGTGATCTTCCTCTTTGTCGGCGGAGCATTCACCCTTGTGGGATCCATCGGGCTGCTGAAACTGCGCACCCCGATGGCGCGTCTCCACGCACCGACGAAGGCTTCCACGCTGGGGGTCGGGTCACTCCTGCTGGCCTCCATCCTCGATTCCTACGTGCGGGGGGAACCTTCGCTGCATGAGGTGCTGATCATGGCGTTTCTTTTCGTGACCGCCCCGATCTCTGCGCATTTTATCGCGAAGGTGCATATCCACCGCAAACACAACAAGGACGCGCTGCCCCAGCCCGAACCCGACAAAGTCTGGGCCACGCTCGAAAAGGTCGACGAACCGGGCTGATCGACCGGGGGTGAGCCCTTTTCAGAAGGTCGTGTCGATCTTTCCGAGGCGCTCTGACAGCTTCATGTTCTCACGGTAGTCGATGGGGATCACGACGAGCGCAGGTCCCTTGTGATCCAGTGCCTCGCGAAGCGCGTCCTGCAGATCGGCGGCATTTTCGCAGCGATCGCCCTTCCAGCCCATCGCGGTGCAAAGGTTCAGCCAATCGGGATTGCCAAAGGAAAGATCGGTATGTTTGCCGAACTCCTCCTCCTGCTTCCATTCGATGAGGCCATAGGCCTTGTCCTCCCAGACCAGCATGGTGATGTCGGAGCCGAGCCTGCTCGCTGTCTCCATCTCCTGCAGGTTCATCATGATATCCGCATCGCCCACGACGGCCATGATCCTAGCTTCGGGCCGGGCGTGGGTGGCTGCGATGGCGCCGGGCAATGGCATTCCCATGGAACTGAATCCGTTGGAAATGATACAGGTGCCGGGTTTGTGGCACTGATAGTGCCGGGCAACCCACATCTTGTGCGCCCCTACGCCTGACAGCAGGATATCCTCTGGCTTCAGAACGGCGCGGACATCGGCGATGGCCTTTTGCGGGCGAATGCTGCCTTCGGTTTTGTCCTCCGCATGTTCCGCGAATTCCGAAAGCATCTTTTCACGCAGCTTGGCCTGCGCGCGCAGGTCGAAGTCGGGGGCGCCATCGCGTGCGACACGTTCGTTCAACATGCGCAAACCATGGGCCAGATCGCCGACAACCTCGAACTGTGGCTGATAGTGCCGGTCGCTTTCAGCGGGGAGGAAATCCATGTGGATCACATCCGTCTTCGCTTCGGCGTTCCACTTTTCCGGCCCGTATTCCACGACGTCATAGCCCACCGTGATAACGAGATCCGCCGCATCTATGGCTAGTTGCGTGAAATCCCGCTGGCCCATGCCCACGGTAAAGAGGCATTGCGGGTCATCCATATCCACCGCGCCCTTCGCCATGAAGGTCATCAGCACGCCGATGCCTGTCGCGCGGGAGAATTCGGTCAGCGCCGCGCTGGCGCGGGTCCGGATCGCGCCGTTGCCCGCGATGATCAGGGGGCTTTTGGAGCTCTGGATCCGCTCCCACACATCATCGATCAGGCTTTCTTCGGGAACCGGGCGGCGCGGGCGGGCAGGGCGCATCGGCGTCATCTCCACCTCTGTCGCGGCGATATCCTCGGGCAGTTCGATATGCGTGGCGCCGGGCTTTTCGGCGACGGCGAGCTTTACCGCGCGATTTACGATTTCCGGAATGTTTTCGCCAGCGTTCACCGCGCAGGACCATTTCGTGATGGGGGTATAGAGGTCCACCACATCCACCACCTGATGGCTTTCCTTGTGCTGCCGGGTAAGCGCGCCCTGTCCCGTGATCACCAGAAGCGGCGCGCGGTCCATGTTCCCGTCGGCAACGCCTGTCATGAGGTTGGTCGCCCCGGGGCCGAGCGTGCCGAGGCAAACGCCCACCTCGCCAGTCAGCCGCCCATGGACAGAGGCCATGAATGCCGCGGCCTGTTCATGCCGGGTCAGGATGAATTCGATCTTCGAAGATTGGAGGGAGATCATCAGATCGGCGTTCTCTTCCCCCGGAAGGCCGTAGATACGTGTGATACCTTCCGCTTCGAGGCAGCGGACGAAAAGATCGGATGCTTTCATGAGGTCTCCTTGCAGATGCGTGAAAAGGTCGGCTCCCGGCCGACACCATGGGCCGAAGGTGCCGGGGCGGGACAGTTCACGGCTCTCGAGGTGTTTTGCCCTTCCCCCTCACCAGCCGGTACACGTAAAGCAGCGCTATTGCGGCGAAGATGATGTTGGAGACGGGATTGAGGTAGGTCTGGACGAGATCGTACTGGCTTCCCAGCGCATAGCCCAGACCGGTGAGCAGAAGGTTCCAGATCAGGGTACCGATCAGGGAGTAGACGAGGAACGGCGTTACCGCCATGCCGGTCAAACCCGCGGGCACTGAAATGACCGTTCGGATGCCCGGGACCATACGGCCGATCAGCACGGCCCCGCGACCGTGGCGTTCAAACCAGTCCGATGCCCGGTCAAGGTCTTCGAGGGTGATGGTAAGCCAGCGGCCATGGCGGGCAATGAATTCGCGGACCCGCCTGCGCCCGATCTTCCGTGCGCCAAGATACCAAAGGCCGGTTCCGAGAAGCGAACCGATACTGCCTGCCACAAGGACGGCAAAAAAATTCAGATTGCCTTCGTAGGTCAGGAACCCCGCCAGGGGCATGATCAGTTCGGACGGGATCGGCGGAAAGACATTCTCCGCGAACATCAGGAAGCCGACCCCAAAGTATCCGAACTGGTCCAAAAGACCGGTGATCCAGTCGAACATGAGGTCTCCTGATCAATCTGAGCGATGGCGCCGGGCCTCTGCCCGACTGCGTTCAGCGATGTGTGGTGCCGGGCTTTCGTGCCGGGACGCGGGCCGGCGCGGGCGCCGTTGCGACTGCGCGCAGGGCAAGGGCGATAAGACTGGTACAAAGAACGATTGCTAAGAACGCGAACATGGCGGACCCCCCATTTGCATGTCTGTCTATCTGTCTTCCCATGACCAACCCTTCGTGGGGTCTATGGTTCCGAATTGCGGACAGATGGCGGCCCTTCGGCCCCCGGCCCAAAACTATCCTTTCGTGACCGCGGGTATTCGGATGCGCACCGCGGCTGGCCCGAAGCGCGCCCGACTTTCCGAAAGCCGTAGCCTAAAACCATAGGTCGAGGCGGAGCCGTACGCTTTGCCTGAACGGACTTAACCGGCGGTTAGGTTCTGACCAATTAAGCAGGGTTGTGGTGCCCGACACCGCGGCGGAGAGGGAGATAACGATGGACAGATCGTCGCCGAAGGGAAAGCAGTTTCGCCGCCTCCGGGTGTATGGCCTTGCATTGCTTTTCTGGTGCCTTCTGGTCGCGATCGTGTTCAGCCACGGCGCCTGGCTGGGCACCGGCGTCATCGACCTTACCCCGGCATCGCGGAACGAGATCAAGGCCCGGGTCCAGAGCGGGGGGCAGGCGCTTTCCAACGGCGACGTGATCGAGGTCTATTCCAGCTTCCCCGCCATCGTCGCGGGAACGGATGACGGCCCGGGCGGCTATGCCACGCTGTATGTCCCGGAGGGTACGGAAGTCGTCGGGGCCTATATCACCGACGCGGCTGGCAATCCGGTGGACGCCCGGCCCGCGCGCGCCTCTACGGGAAGCGGGATTTCGAAGGGATGGGGGCCGAAGGGCCAGCTTACCTTCGATGTCACGGCCAATGGTTGGCAGCCCGAGGATGACAGCGCATGTACCGTCGCAGGCTACCCGGTCGCCGAATGCAACGCGGGATTGGCCTATATCTACGGTGACACCGGTATCTTCTATTCGACCCGTGCGGATACGGCGATGTTTGCCAATGGATCGGACCGGGCAGACCTGACGAACGGATACCTCGTCGATCCGACCAACGGCACCCCATGGGGGACCGTCGGTGGCACCGGCACCGCCCGGGTGCACAACAAGTGGGATGCGGTTCAAGTCAACGCCTTCGGATCGGGTGGCTCGATCTTCGACAACGGTTTCTCGACGGCGGAGCAGACCTCCCTCACTGACGGGCGGGGGGCCACTCCGTTCCGCTCCGGCAGTCCCGTGGCGGGGCCCGAATCCGGTTCCGACTGGGACCGCTATGGGACCACGGGGCCGTGGAACCGTATCCAGTATCCGGGGTCGTGCCGGGCGGATGATCCTGCCTTGCCGGGGCAGGAGGGCCCCGCGACCGGCGCGGGCAGCGTGTTTCCCGAAACGACCGATCCGGGCGTCAATTCCGTAGATGTCTGCACCGAGGTGCCGAATGTCGGCTATGACCTGAACAGTACGGACCTGACCGCCTTGCCCGCCGGTACGAACGCGGTGCGCTTCGCTTTCGGCGGTATCGCGGTGAATGAGGTCTATTACGCGGCCCTGCGGCTGCGGGTAACGGACATCAACAATCTGGGCGTGCTGAATGCCGAAGGTCACGGGGGCGATTCGGCCGAAGGGGGCGCTGCGGGCAATGACAACCCGTGGCGTTACTGGGTTGCCGGCTCATCCTCCTACGCACCCGCGACGCTGAATGATATCGCGGTGGGCATTACCATCGTCGAGGTGAACGGCGCCCCCTACAACGGGGGGGACATCCCCCCGGCGGCGACCCTGCGCTACCGGGTGAGCTATGCCAACACCTCCGTCAGCGACATGACGAACACTGTCGTTCAGGTGGCATTGCCGTCGCAGACCGTATCGACCGACAATTTCGAGGTTATCTCGGGTGATGACATACGCCCCGCAACCAACCCTTCGGGTGGTACCTTCATCTTTGAAACAATGCCCGTTCTTGAGGGGCTCGGGAGCGGCGCGATCGAATTCGACGTGCGGACGAATGCGGCCGCTGCGGAAACGGTGGACGCCAGCACCAGTATTTCCAGCGCAGAAGCCGGGCCAGCATCAGACAGTGTTTCCGTCAATGTGACGAACGTTCCTGTGGAAACCCTGCCGTCCTGTAACGGCAACCGATTTTCCGTTGTGGATTGGACCAGCGATACGCCCACGCTGCTGGGGCAGTCCGTCCCCTTCTCCCGCCTGGGGCTGAGCGGTACGGTTACCGTAAACGACGCCTCTGCCCCATTCCGCCCCGCGACCGTGGGCACGGCGACGCCGCTCTATTCCGGCGGCGATGCGATGCTCGACACCCAATATTCCGAAACGATCGTGGATCTGAACACGCCGCTCAAGGGTGTGCAGCTTTACATCGCGGACCTCAATGCTGACGAATCCGTCACGATCTATGGTGAATATCAGGGTGTCCGTGTTTCGCCTGCCATGGCGACCAACCCGGCAAGCCTGCCCATGACCCGGGTCGCGAATGACGATGGCAGCGTGACGGGGGAGCGTAGCGGCCCCTTCGGCACCGGCACCAG
This sequence comes from Sulfitobacter sp. HI0040, assembly GCF_001634885.1. Taxonomy (GTDB): domain Bacteria; phylum Pseudomonadota; class Alphaproteobacteria; order Rhodobacterales; family Rhodobacteraceae; genus Sulfitobacter. The sequence continues at coordinate 17,956 of NZ_LWEX01000112.1, forward strand.
CCGAGCGCTTGACGTGGGCTTCAGCCAAACGATCGATCGCCTGATCATCCGCCACACGCCCTTGCAATTGAGCGCGCCCGGCCTGTCCGGGGCGGACAGCATGCATATGGCCGATATCCAGGCCTGCGCCGACATGACGGATGCGCCCAGCACCCTCGGGGATGCGCTTCACAACTTCATCGACAGTGACGGCTTTCGCCTTGGTGCGGTCGTTTCGGGCGATGCCGCGCCGGGGAACGCCGCGAATGCCGACAGCGACGACGATGACGGCATGGATATTCCGCCCATGACCCAAGGGCTTCTCACCACGATCACCGCAGAGGTGACGGGCAATGAGGGTCTTTTGCAGGCATGGGTCGATTACAACGGCAATGGTGTTTTTGAGGTGGGGACAGCGGAACAGATCGCGCGGGACCTCGCAGATGATGGAACCGGGCGCGACGAAGCCGCGAACGACGGCTTCATCCAGTTCGATGTCATCGTGCCGGGCGATGCCGTGCTAGATCAGACCTTTGCCCGGTTCCGCTGGTCGCAGCAGGCGGGGCTTTCGCCCACGGTCTTCGCCCCGGACGGTGAGGTCGAAGATTACGCCGTGGTCATCGCGGCGGCCCCGGTCGTCGACCGGGGCGATGCCCCGGCGAGCTACGGCGATCCGCAGCATGTCATCGCGGATACCGGGGTGGCGGGTACCTACCTCGGCAGTGTGCCGCCCGATCCCGATGCCGCTTCCCAGTCCAACGGCAATGCGACAGGGGACGATCTGGATGGCAATGATGACGAAGACGGTGTGATCCTGCCCCAGTTCTTCCGGGGGGCCCGCACGGAAGTCAGTGTAACGGTCAATGAGGTTACCGGCGGGGCAGCTTCGGCGACCGGGGGTGTTGCCTATCTTCAGGCTTGGGTGGATTTCGGGGCGGATGGCAGTTTCGATCCCGGCGACATGGTGGCCACGGATGTTCAGGATGGTAGCGCCAGCGACAAGGACGGGTTGCTGAACGGTGTGATCGTCTTCGACGTGGACGTGCCCGCCGGTGCGGCGCTGACGCAAACCTATGCGCGCTTCCGCTGGTCGACCAGCGCGGGGGTCGTGCAGCTCGCGCTGGACGGCGAGGTTGAGGATTATGCGCTGACGATTTCGGGCGATGCGCCGCCCGTGGTCTGCGATGCGGGATTGTACCAGATCGCCACATCCAACTCGACGTTGAAACGGCTGGTCTTTTCGGCGGGACTGACCGGCTACACCCTGAACCTGCAAGATATCGGGTCCACAACGGACAACCTGAATGGCGGTTGGGGGTACAACGAGGTGGATGGCTACCTTTATGCCGTACGCAGTGGCAAGAAGGAGCTTTGGCGCGTGGACGGGGCCGGTGAATTCACCCAGATGCCGGACCCGCCCAACAGCATTGAAAAGGGCACGAACGCGGGGGACATCATGCCCAACGGCACCATGGTCTACCGCGTAGACAACAACACCTTTCAACTGCTGGACCTTTCCAACGCGAACGCGTCCGTCGATTTGGGCCTGCTTGAACTGAGCGACAATGTCGGCGCCGTGGATTTCGCCTACAATGCTCAGGACGGTCGACTTTATGGTGTCGACAGCAGGACCGACCGGCTGTTCAGCGTGTCGGCCAACAACGGGACGGCCTCCGTCGGCACGGAGACCGTTCAGTTCTTCGGCCCATCGACCTATACCGGAACCTATGGCGCGGTCTGGTTCGACGATACCGGTCGCTTCTACATCTACGACAACGTTTCCAACGAAATCTCGCTCGTCGACCTGTCGACAGGCATCAGTCAGGTCATCGCCGTCAGCCAGGACGAAGAGGGCGGCACCAATGACGGCGCCTCCTGCCGCGGCCCTTCGGCGATCCCCTTCGGCTCCCTTTCGGGGAACATCTACATCGACCAGAACGCCTCCGACGTGAAAGACCCGGGCGAGTTGAATCTGGGCGGCGGTATCCTGATCCGGGTATTCGACGACCGGAACACGCCGAACGATCTGTCGGATGACGTCTTCCTCAAAAGCGTGGAGACATTCGCTGACGGCACCTATTCGGTGGGGGATCTTTCGCCCGGGACGAGCTACCGGCTTGAAGTCGATGTGAACGATACCGATCTTCCCGCCGGTTCGCAGATCGGCACGTCGAATCCGATCGTCGGTGTCGTGGTCGCGCCCTACAGCGACACGCCGGAGCAGAACTTCGGTTTCGATCCCCAGGAAAGCGACCTCTCGCTGACCAAGGTCGCCTATGCGGTGGGGGGCAACACCGTCATCACCACCGCGGCGCCGGGGGATGTGATCGATTTCGTCATTTCCATCAACAATTCGGGCCCCGGTTCGCCCTCCGGCGTGACCGTGATCGAAAAACTGCCGTCCGGGTATGTCTATATCAACGATGATGCCCCGGCGACGGGGGACTACTACGACCCGGATACCGGCGTCTGGTTCGTGGACGAAATTCTGCCCGGCACGACGGAAACGCTGCGGGTGACCGCGCGCGTGCTGGAGAGCGGCGATCACCTCAACGTGGTGGAAATTATCCAAAGCTCCCTGCCCGACCGGGACAGTGACCCAGGGACAGGTATCAAGGTGGACGATTTCAACGACGGGATCGCGGACGATGACGAGGACAGTTACGAAATTTCAATCTACGCCGGTGAAAGAAAGCTGTCCGGGCAAATTATCCTGGACAATGGTGTCGGCGGGGGCACGGCGCACGATGGTATCGTGAACGGCGGCGAAGTGGGCACCGATATCGCGAGCCTGTCCATTTTCGACAGCGGCGGCACCCTCATCGCCTCCCCGGTGATTGCCCCCGACGGAACGTGGGAATACGCATTGGACGCGGCCTACAGTGGCGAGATCACACTGGCGATCGACACGATTGATGCAATATTTCCGATCTCTGAACGCAAGAGCGGGTTACCTTCGCTCGTCGATCCCGATCCGCGCGACGGGCAGTTCACCTTCACACCGGCCGCGGAGACAGATTATCCGAACCTTGTCTTCGGCATCATCGAAGCACCACTGCTGACCGAGGATCAGACCGCGAGCGTAGAGGCGGGACAGATCACCAGCCTGCTGCACGAATATACGGCGACATCCTCCGGTCAAGTCACCTTTACCTACGATCAGGTCCAGATGTCGGCCCCCGACGCCTATAGCGCCGCGATCTATCTGGATACGGATTGCGACGGCACCGCCGATACGCCTGCCACCGATCCCGTGGCCGTGGTGGCCGGGGATGTCCTCTGCCTCGTCTCGCGCGTTTCCGCCGGGGGCGGTGTCGGACCGGGGAGCCGTCTGACCTATGATCTGCAGGCGATCACGGCGCTTACCGATACCGGAAAGTCCCATGTGGTTTCCAACACCGATGTGGTTGAAACCGGAGGAAGCCTCGGGCTGTTGCAGCTTCAAAAGTATGTCCGGAACCAGACGCAAAACACCCCGGAAGGCACGGCGAATACCGGGGAGGCGGGCGATGTGCTGGAATACCGCATCCGGCTCACCAATCCGAGCAGGGCCACCGCGCGGGACGTCATCATCTATGACCGGACGCCGGCCTACACCAGCCTGGCGGCACCCGTGCCCAGCCCCGTCATCGTCGGGCCTGACCTGAGCTGCGCGATCGGCGTGCCAACGACGAATATCGCCGGGTATGCTGGCCCCCTGCGCTGGGATTGTGCCGGAACCCACCCGCCGGGCGCCGAAGGCTCCGTGACGTTTTCTGTCCGCATCGACCCCTGAGGCAGGGTTTTTGAAGAACACTTAAGGGTATTTTAACTGCTGTGGCAGAATTATGACCTGTGTTCTCTGCGAGGGATAGGCGCAGACTATACGAAAGGAGGGCGAAGTCACAAAAGAGCGTTTGCTTCCACCTATTGCGCAGATGCAGTCGATTTGAGGAATTGGTATCTATGAATTGTAGATAAATGGAGGAACAAAGAAATGAACTCAATTCCTTTCGATCAGATCGCGCGTTTGCGGCGCATCATCGCCCTTGAATACCTGACGGCCCCCCGCACCGCGCGGCCCGGCACCGCAATCGAGGAGGGCATGGCATGCACATTCTGAGCCATATCGTCGGCATCATCTTTGGCGCACTCTGCGCCGGCGGCGCCTGGCTGGTAGGCGCACCGCTCATCGCTGTTCTGCCGGTTTTCGCCATCGCGGGCCATGGTCTGATCCTGTTCCTCGACTACAGCATCGAAGCGATCCAGGACCGTGATTTCACCCCCCGCCACCCCGCCCCTGCGCAGAATCACGGCCTGCGCGTGGTCGACGCGGACGAGTGGCTGCAAGCCGCATAATGCGCTCATATCAGGGAGTTTCACAATGATTGCAGCAGCTTTGCTCTTCGGTACGATATGCGCCGGCACCACGGGGGCGGGATGCCTCCTTGCCGGCTATCCCCTTCTCATCACGATCGCGGCCTACACTGTCGCCGGGTTCGTGAGCACCCTGTTGTTTCTCGCCATCGCAATGGGCAGGCAGGCGCGGTCCGGCGACACCGCAAGCAAGCTAAACGACCGGACCCCCGGCGGACAGGTGCCCGCTTTCGAATAGAACGCACCTGATCAACGTTCCCTCCAGAACGATACTACATCTGGCCCCGTCTCGAATTTCCTTTGGTTCGAGCGGGGTCTTTTTCATTTTTGAATTAACGCTATCCAAATGAATATCTTTTATCTCTGCGAATGGAGGTTCCGCTCCGCTTTTGCGCAGTAAAATATGTTTTCCGTATTTGTTAACATATTCATCATGATTTCGGTAATCCAAAATGAGATTGGAGTTAACAAATGAAATTACTTTTGGCCGCGGCGACTTTCGGTGTTGTATCCTTACCCTTTCCGGCCCAGGCCGAGGCGCTTTTCGGGGTGCCCGGCAAACGGATGGAGTTGCTTGCCTACCAGATAGCGGCGGTCGACAAGCGGGGCATCGTTGAAGTCGCGCCAAAGCAGGTCAGGGCAAGGACCGTTGCGGAGACGCCCCTGCGGATCGCACCGCGCCCCGCCCGGGGCCCCCATGCCGCTACCTATCTTGCAACGGCAAAGCGGCTGGCCGCTCGTTACGGTATCCCAACGGCGATCTTCCTCGCTCTCATCCAGCAGGAATCAGGCTGGAACAGGAACGCCCGTTCCCCGGTGGGGGCAATCGGGCTGACACAGCTGATGCCGGGAACGGCGCGTGATCTGAAGGTCAATCCGCATGATCCCATGCAGAACCTCGAAGGCGGCGCGCGTTACCTCAGTACCCAGTACAAGGCCTTCGGCGATTGGCGTCTGGCACTCGCGGCCTATAACGCGGGGCCCGGCGCCGTGCGAAAATACGGTGGCGTTCCACCTTACAAGGAAACGATGCACTACGTACGCAAGATCCTCGGGCAGTGAGGACGAGGCGGTGCTGCAGGCTGCGTCCGAACTTTGCGATTGGGTCGGATACGCCTGCTGCACCGCCGCTCTTTATTGGAAGCATCGAGCGGGGCACGAATGAATGGCTTTGCTGATCCAAGCCAGTAGGCCTGTCGGGTGACCATTACCAACCGAAGATCAGCAAGCCGCGAAACAGCAGATCAAGCAAACGCCATAGGTACATTGAGAAGCCAGGCAGAAACCTTTGGATCAGGCGGCTGTCAGCCGTTGGACCGCTTCTTCCAGCGCGGCCACACCCTCCATCCCGTGATCCGAAAGCTCGGAGACGCCTTCTTGCGCCTCTCCGGCGCGGCCTTCCTTGCAGGCAACCTCGATACGGCGCATCAGCGCGTGCAGGCCGGTGGCGCCGAACAGCGCGGAAGACCCGGAAAGCTTGTGCGTATTGGCCTGGACATCGTCGAGCGCGCCCGCGGCGGTGGCCTTTTCGATGGTCGCGATGCCCTCTGCCACATCCGTGATGAACTTCGCCACCCGCTTGCGCACCGCGTCGGAGCCGAGCAATTCCAGCATTTCCGACAGGCGCGCTTCGTCGATCCGCGATACGTCCTCGTCAGAGGCTTTCTTGCGCTGAAGAAAGGCGGGCTGTGCAGGAGCGTTTTCCTTGCGTTTCTTCGACACGCGATGCGTCGTTTCCGCCAGTATCTTGCGTAGTTCCCCGATCTGGATGGGTTTCAAAAGGCATCCCCGCATGCCTGCCTTCTTGAACTCCTCGATTTCCGCCGGCATGGCATGGGCCGTGACGGCATAGATCGGCGTATTGCGGGAAAGCCCGCCTGAATCCCGGATCTGCTGTGTCGCCTTGATCCCGTTCATGTTGGGCATGCTGATGTCCATCAGGATGAGATCGAAGAAGGACTTGCTCGCTAGGTGCACCCCTTCGAAGCCGTCGGACGCAAGAGAGACCCGGTGCCCTTCCCGGCGTAGCAAGGCTTCGAGCAGTTCGCTGTTGATCGGGTTGTCTTCCACCACGAGGATATCGAGGCTTTCGGTATCTCCGGGCTGCTGGTTTTCTTCGGCCGCCATCAGCCGCGTGGGGGCAGGAGCCTTCGGCAAGGTGGCGGTAAAGCGGAAGGTCGAACCCTTGCGCAATTCGCTTTCGCAGGTGAGCGTTCCGTTCAGCTGTCCGGCCATGCGCCGCGCGATGCCCAGGCCCAGACCGGTCCCCGTGGCGTTGCGTTCATAGGGCAGATCGACCGTCACGAAATCGTCGAAGACGCGTTCGCAATCCTCGGGGGAAATTCCGACGCCGGTGTCGGTCACGTCTACAGTGATCCCGACGTTTTCGTCCTCTTCCGTCAGATCGATCTTCAGCAGGATGGCCCCGCTCTGGGTGAACTTGATGGCATTGCTGAGAAGGTTCGTCACCACGTGGTTGAGCGCGCGTTCATCTGCCAGAAGCGGGATGTCATGTCGCGGCCCTTCGACCGAGAGGCTGGTATTCTGGGCTTCGGCAAGTGGGCGCATGCTGTCGGCCAGGTTGCGCAGGGCCGCCCCGGGATAGAAGGAGGCCGTCTGCGCGCTGCCGGTTCCGGAATCGAGCCGCTCGATTGTCAGCACGTCATTGATATGACCCAACAGGATATTGCCTGAGGTTTCCGCAATATGGATGTAGCGTTGCTGTTCGGGGGTGTTGTCGGCATCACTCAGAAGGTTCAGCGCGGACATGATGCCGTTGAGCGGTGTGCGCATCTCATGGCTCATGACGGCGAAGAAACGGGATTTTTCCTTGTAGGCGGTCAGGGCCCGGTCGCGGGCGTCCTGCAATTCGGCCTGGTTCCGCTTCTCTTCGGTGATGTCGCGAATATAGGAGATGAAGCTGATGCCGGTGTTGGTCGCGACTTCGGTGATCGAGATCTCGATGGGGAATTCATGCCCGTTCGCGTGCATCGCCGTGAGTTCAAGGCGCCCCTTGTCGATGATGCTGGAATCGTAGGGCGAGGTATAGGACGACATGCCCGCCTCATGCGCTTCGCGGAAGGACGGCGGAACGATGGTTTCCGAAAGCAGACGCCCCACCGCATCTTCGCGGCGCAGGCCAAAGACCTTTTCCGCCGAGCCGTTGAAATCCGTGATGCGCCCCTCTTCATTGGCCACAACGATGGCATCGAGCGAGGCGCGCAGCGTCGAATCCTGCATCTGGCTGGCTTTCGCGATCTTGCGCGCCCGCGATGACAGTTCCACGCGTTGCAACATCATGGCAACGAACGTCAGGAACAGAAGACCTACCACGAAGAGGGAAACGCCCCCGAGCCAGCGCAGCAGATCGAAAATCTCTTGCCGCTGACGGTCGGACATGTCGGCGGTGACTTCGATGGCCCCGAGCGAAAGACGGCGCGGCATATCGGACAGCCGTTCCATGTAGGCATTGATCTGCGGCATCGCTTCGATGAGCACCGCGTCCGAGGCATCGACGAAGCCCACGGTCTCATCCAGAAATTCCCTCAGCTCCGCACGTTGATGGCGGGTATCGCTCTTCATGTCGATGGCTTCGGCGTCGGCGCTTTCGCTCAGCAGCGTCAGACGACTGTAGAATACATCGAACCGCTTGCGAAACTCTTCCAGCGCGGCGGGGTCTTCTTCGGCGCGCTTTCCGGCGGCCAGCATTTTCAGAAAATCGACCTCTAGCTGGGAAAGGTTCCATTGGACATTGTCCTTTGGAATCTCGCGCATTTCCTGAATCTTGTCGGAAAGCTGGAGGGAGAGATAGCCGACCGCAGAGAACTCCGCGATGATGAGCACCGCGACGGCCGCGCGCAGCATGGCGCGGCGTCTGGGCGTGAACGCCTTTGCCGGCAGTGACGTGGGGAATGTGCGGTCGGCTCGGTCCATGACGTTTATTCTGCCTCGATACGGTCCAGCTGCCAGATGCTACGGCTGTAGATCGTTTCCGAACGGTAGTCGATGTTGTCATCGTAGGGGTAGATCACCCAGAGCGGGCCCTTGTCCCGGCGTGACATGTATTCGCCGTTTTGCTTGTAGGCGACGACTGCCCCGCCTTCGATCGCGTCCTCTCGCGGTATGGAAATGGCGTAATCGTTGATGGCGGTGGCACGGAAGCTGTCGCTCGTGGCTTCGAGCATCTCGACGAGTTCCTTCAGCTCGACCCCCACGAAGGTCTGCGGCCCTTCGGTCCAGATGGTTTCGGTCGTCACTTTGACGCTAGGGAGCGCTTCGAGCATGGCCATGTCGAAAGCCGCGCTGTCCTCTACGTTCTTTTCATGGATGTGACCTGTGACCGTCAGTACGACGTCGCCTTCGGGAGCGGGCAGATCATCCGCGCTGCCGGTTCCGGCGGCGAGGGTCAGGGCGGCGATGATGGCAACGAGCTTCTTTGTGACGTTCATTCTGGTCTCCTAGCGGTTCATGGGCCGAACGGTGCCGGCGGGTCGTGATGATCCACAGTATATATCCGGCGGGCGGATGCCCTTGCACGGAGGGATTGGAATAGGTCGACTATCCTTTGGGATAGGCAGACGGGGCATCCGGCGATATACCTCGAAAATAGCTTGTATCGGATGAACCTCGTCTCCTATCGATAGGATAGACCCGACAACCAAAGCGTGTGCGAGGCGGTTCATTCAGTCGCCATGTATTTGCCTCATTTTAAGGCTATCGGGAACGTAATTGGATTTTCGGCCCCCGTGCCGGAGACAAGAAGCCGGAGACGATGACGATGCATATCCTGCTAGCGGACGACCATGATCTTGTCAGGGACACGATCGCCGCCTTCCTTGAGGCGGACGAAGGAACCAGCGTGGCGACGGCGGAAACGCTGGATTCAGCACTGGACATCATGGAGAAGAACGGCCCGTTCGACCTTGTGCTGCTCGACTTCGAAATGCCGGGCATGAAGGGGCTGGATGGTTTCGGCCAGGCGCTCGCCCTGAACGATGGCAACCCCGTCGGCATCATATCGGGGACTGCGACGAAATCGGTCGCGGAAGACGCGTTGGCCGCAGGTGCTGCCGGTTTCCTGCCCAAGACCATGTCAGCCAAGTCGCTGATGAACGCCGTCCGCTTCATGGCCGCGGGAGAAGTCTTTGCCCCGGTCAGTTTCATGGCACAACCGGACGATGATCCGGGACACGCGTTCCAGAACCTTCTGACTGAGCGCGAACAGCAGGTGTTGATTGGCCTGACAAAGGGACAGGCCAACAAGGAAATCGCACGCGACCTCGATTTGCAGGAAGTGACGGTGAAGCTGCACGTCAAGACGCTGAGCCGGAAGCTGAATGCCAAGAACCGCACCCACGCAGCGATGATCGCGAAGGAAGCAGGCTTCATCTAACGCCGTTTCAGTACCGCATTTCAGAATGGCCGCCTTCGGGCGGCCATTTTCGTTTGCGGTAGGCAAAACCGATTCGCGGATGGACAGGGAATCGCGGGTTCGGGTCGCCGAATCCCGGGTGCGGACGGCACGGGCGGCGATCCGTTTTTCTTAATTTGCTGACAATTGAGTGGGTTAGAGGGAATTGTTTACCATCTTTCCACGTGGGGGTCCGGCGCTGAGCTCGGGCGCGAATACCCTTTGGAATAAGAGCATTCGACCTTCGTCTAACCGTTAGCAGCTATCGAAAGGTCGGCCCCGACTTTGGGCCATCCGGCTTCTGCGGACGCGCCGACGCCTACCCCGAGGAGGGAATGCCTTTCTCGGTCGATTGTCAGCAAACCTCTTCTTAGCAACTGCGCGCCAATTTGCCCGACACCGAAACAGGGCGCGTCGAAAAAGTGCCCAAAGGAGAAAATATGTCTGACAAAACACCCTTCCTCAAAGCGACCGGTCTGGCCCTTCTGCTGTCCGTCGCTTCCGCGGCGACGGCCCAGGCCGATGCGCTGCGTTCCAATTTCGACTTCCGTATCGTGGAGGTCGATACCGATGGAAACGAGATACTGGTCGAACGCGACACCGTTCGCCCCGGCGAAGCGATCCAGTACAAGATCGTACATGAGAACCTGACCGAAGACGCCCTTGGCGGTCTGGTCGTCTCCGGCCCCGTACCCGAAGGCGTCACACTGAACCTCGGCAGCGAAGCGAGCAGCCTCGATGCCAAGTTCGAAATTCAGGCGGAAATGGATCCGGACCTCGAAGGTCTGGAATGGTCCTCCCTGCCGGCGATGCGCAAGGTCGTCGATGAGGATGGAACCGTTCGTATGGAACCGGTCCCCGAAGACAGCATCGCAGCGGTCCGCTGGACCCTTCTGAACGCCCTTCCCGCGGGTGAAGCCGTGGAAAACTCTTACCGCGTCGTCGTCAACTGACCTCGGTATTCAGCCGGGGCAGGACTGCCCCATTCCTCAACCCTCGAAAAGAAATGGTGACATTAAGTGAGAATTAACACGCAACTTAAGCACGGCTGTTCAGCAGCGGCCTTGCTGGCGGTCTTCGGGACCGTCGGATATGGCGCGGCCCCGGAGGCGGGCCATGTCATCGGCAACCAGGCGGTTGCCACCTATACGAACAATGCCGGCGATACGATTACCGTGACATCGAACAAGGTCGAAACGGTTGTCCAGCAAGTCGCCGGCGTCACCCTCCTTTCGGATAATTCCGAAACCATCGCACCCGGCGGCAAGGCCTTCCTGCCACATATCGTGACCAACGACGGTAACGGGCCGGATTCCTATGACCTGACAGCGGTGGAGCGCGATACCGGCACGCTCGATACCACGCTCGTCTTCTATCCCGATGCCGACATGGACGGCGTGGCGGATTCGACAACGCCCATTACCTCCACCCCAGTTCTGGCACCGGGCGAACAGTTCGGCTTCATCATCGAAGCCACGGCCTCCACCACCCAGACGGGAACTGACCAGATCGATGTGGTCGCGACCTCCGTTCTGGACGCGACGGTTTCGGATGCCAATCTGGACGATCTGACGATTTCAACCGGCGCCATCATGGAAGTCGTGAAGTCGATGACGGTCGATCCGGCGTCGGGCACCGGCAACAACAATATCGTCGATAGCGGCGATGTCGTCACGATCACTCTGACATACTCCAGCACAGGTCTGGCCGCGGCCGACAACTACATCGTGCAGGATACGCTGGACGGACGACTTGTCTATGTCCCGAACAGCGCGACCTGGTCGGATACGACAGGCCCCCTGAGCGAGGCAAACGCCGCGAATGCAGCGGATGGTACGAACGGTGGGGGGCAAACGATCGCCTACTCCGCCGCGGGCCAGGACGTTCAGTTCATCGTCAGCCAGGTTCCCTCGGGCCGGTCGGGCAGCGTGACCTTCCAGGCAGTGGTGGCACCGGACGTTCCCTCCGGGATCATCCCGAACACCGCAACTCAGAGCGTGGATGGTACGGCCTTCCCAGATTCGAACACGGCCCAGATCACGGTGGACGAACAATACCGTCTCGAGATCGACGACACGCGCATCGCCCCCGACGGCACGCGTGACGGTACGGTCGCTTCCTCGACGGATACGGACGGAACCCCCAACGATATCGTGACGGATAACGTCGATGTATATCAGGGTGCGACGATCCCGTTCGAGTTCGTGATCTCAAACACTTCGAACGTGACGGACAGCTACACGCTGGATGTCAGCAACGTCGACTTCCCGGCCGGAACGACCTTCCGCATGGTGGCTGAAGACGGGGCGACACCGATCGTCGGGTCCGTTGGTCCGCTGGCGTCGGGTGAAAGCCGCAGGGTGACCCTGTTGGCCAAGCTGCCCACCGACGTTTCGCCCGTACCGACATCGGAATTCACCGCGAATGTGGTGGCAACCTCCGAGAACAGCGGCGCGTTCGACAGCTCGACTGCCGAATTCACCGGTCAGGTACTGGCCTCGGCCATCGACCTTGAAAACAAGGTTGTAGGCTCCGAAGGGGACGGTGCGAACCCGACCAACGGCGCGAATCCGTGGGTGACTTCGACAACCGATCCCGGCGTTGCCGTGACCTTCCCGATGAACGTCGAGAATGGCGGCACGACATCGGACAGCTTCAACCTGTCGCTGGCCCAGCCTCTGCCCACAGGATGGACCGTTGAGTTCCAGCAGCTGGATGGCACGGTCGTGTCGAATACCGGCACCATTCCGGCAGGTGGCAACCTCGACTTCAATGTCGTGATCCGTCCGCCAGAAGGTCAGGCACCCGGTGATACGCTGATCGACATCGAAGTGGCCTCTGCCGTTACCGGTCAGTCCGACCGTATCGTCAACCAGGTCACGGTGAACGAAGTCATCGACGTCGCCATCGAAGCCGATCAGGAGACTCAGGCAGCACCCGGCGGTATCGTCGACATGGTCCATATCGTGACCAACAACTCGAACATCGCCATCACCGAAGGCGCGATCTCCGAAGCTGGTCTGACCGATTTCTCGGGCGCCATCTACTGGGATGCCAACGGCAACGGCGTGATCGACAGCACCGAAGTCATCGTCGACAACTTCGATGACCTGATCGATGGCGTGGCGCCGGGAAGCAACGGCATCGCACCCGGCGATCAGATCCAGTTGATCTACCGTGTTCAGACACCGTCTTCCGCTATCCCGGGCGTGTCCGAGATCGGTACCTTGACGCTGGCGACTGCGCTGAACTCCGGTCTGGCGACCGACAGCAACACGGCGAACAACGAAGTCAGCGACCAGGTGGTCGTGGTCTCCGGTGACGTCACGCTGACCAAGCGCCAGTACATCGATCCCCTGTGCACCGGTGCGGTGGGTACTTTCACCACCAATCGGCTGGACGTGGAGCCCGGCCAGTGCATCCGCTACCAGATCGAAGCGGCCAACACGGGAACGACCAACGCGGGCAACGTCCGCATCCGGGATACGGCGCCTGCCTATTCCCTGATCGAAACCTGCGGCGGGGCGTGCAGCTACAGCGTCTACCCGGCGGAGCCTTCCTCCAGCGTGACCATGACCGGCACGACTGCGGAGAGCTTCCACAACACGGTTCTCCCGGGTGATTTCGCCCGCCTCGAGTTCACCGTGAAGGTCGCTGAGTAATCGACCCCAGTCACCCGGCCTGCGGGCCGGGTGACACCCTCTCCCCCCATTCTCCTATTATTTCGGGTATCTGTGCCATGCGTCCTTCGTCGCCAATCCTTCAACTGTGGGCCAGCGCCATCGCCGCTCTGCTGTCGATGCTGGTCGCACTGTCCCTGCTTGCCACTCCCGCCATGGCGGTCGAGGCGGGAACCCGGATCATCAACGTCGCGTCGGCACATTATTTCAACACCCGGCTCGGCATCACCGAAACCGTCCTGTCGAACCGCGTCGAAGCCGTGGTAGCCGCGGTCCCCGCGCTCGAAATAGAAGGTCATTCCGATCTGTTGCTTTCGGCAGGCAACTGGGGCGAATTCCATTTCAAGGTTTCCAACACCGGCAATGCACCCATTCTCGCCGCCTGGCGCATCGCACATGCGGGGCCCGCCGGCATGATGATGGCCACCGACCTGTTTCAGGACATGGAAGGCAACGGGCGGATCGACCGGGCCGATCCCGTGATGCTGCGTGAAAACATGCTCGATCTGCCGGTCGGTGAAACCATGCACCTTATCTACCGGTTCTCGATTTCCCCTTCCGCGCACCTCGAGGCTTCGATGGAGAGTGAACTGCTGGTCGAAGGAATCTCACCCGCGACGGATATGCCGGTGATCCATCACGGTACGGCCACCGGCAAAGTCTCGATCTCGAACCACATTCTACAATTGCGCAAGAGCGTCGAGCACGCAGAGACCGAAGATGGCATGCTGCTGTCCTATACGCTCGACCTGCACAACAACGGCAAGGAAGACATCGAGGTTTACGACGAGGTAGGCGGTTCGCCGATCCGGATTGACGGTGCGCGCGCAGCGGGCGTTCTGGTCTACGACCCGGTGCCGCTCAACACGCGGTTCGTACGGATCGACGAGAACGCCAACCTGATGGAGCTGTTCCACGTTCACGGGACGCCGCAATTCGATTTCGTCACCGCCCCGCCGGCAGACCTTGCAACCGTCGATGCCGTGGCTTTCCTGTCGCCGAAGGACTACGCCATTGGACGTATGTCGCGGGTGGGCTTCACGGTAGAAGCCCTGACATCGCGCGGCCCGGTCGATGTGTTGAACATCGCCGAAACCTATCACCTCTCCGATGAAAACGTGGCCCGGATCGGATCGAACGAAGTGGGCATGGCCCTCTTCGAAGATATGGAAATGTCCGAGGCGCTCAGCTTCATGGACCCCGCCACAGGGGCGGAGATGGAGTTTGCCGATACCGGCATGGATACGGGTCTTCGGCTCATCGCCGGTCGCTGCAATACGACGCCGGAAATCGATGTGATCGAAATCGCGGTGCGCAGCGAGCGGACCGGGGATGAAGAATTGATCCGCGCCACCGAAACAGCGCCAAACTCGGGTGAGTTCCGCTCCGCCCCCATGCCGATCGTGTCGATGCAGTCGCCGGTATCATTCGACGGGGTCATCGCTTCGGGGCAGGCCGATACGCTTCATGCCACGTCCGAATGCGCCGGGGATTCCGCCACCGGCCACCTGCAGGTCGAACCCGGCGGCTTCGTCTTCGACAGCATCACGAACGAGCCTGTTTCGCGCGCGACTGTCATGCTGATGGACATGTCGGGCCATCGCATGGCGATGGTCGAAACGGCACAGAACGGCTTCTTCAGCCTAGGCCATGCACATACCGATACCTATCGGATCGAAGTGCGCCCGCCCGCCAGCTATGAATTCCCCTCCACCCGCACGGCGTTCAGTGGTTTCGAGCGCCGGGTCGAGATGGAAGGGTCCTACGGGCATGCCTTTTCCCATACCAGCGGTCCGGTCTTCCTGATGGATGTGCCGCTCGATCCCTACTACGGGGTGCCGCTGACGTTGGAGAAATCCGTCAACAAACCGGAAGTGCAGGCCAATGAATTCGTGCTCTATACGGTCAAGGCCACCAACAACATGCGGCAATCCCTGCAGCAGGCCAAGGTTGCGGACAAGTTTCCGCGCAATGCCCTCTATATCCCCGGCTCCGCCCGGCTGGGCGGCGAAACGATTGCGGATCCGGTGCTGAACGAGGCGGGTCAGCTGGTTTTCGATATGGGGGAGATCACCCCCCTCGGTTCAAGATCACTCGAATATCTTGTGCGGTTCACGCCGACCACACAGGCCGGCAAGCGCATCAACGAGGCGGTGTTGTCGGGCTATCAGGCGGGGACCGGTCAGCACCGCGAATCCAACATCGCGCGAGCCGAAGTGCGGCTCAACCCCGAAGGTGGCGTGTTTTCCCGGCGGGCGTCGATCATGGGTTCCGTCTACCTCGACTGCAACGAAAATGGCCTGCGGGACGAGGCGGAAGAACTGGGTGTTCCCGGTGTGCGTATCGTAACGCAGGAAGGCATCAGCGTCGTCACGGACAAGGACGGGCGCTATTCGCTCTTTGGTCTGCGCCCCGTATCGCATGTGCTGGCGTTGCAGACGGAAACCCTGCCCGAAGGGGCGGAGCCGCTGGCCAGCCGTGTGGGTGACATGGGGCGCCCGGGATCGCGCATGGTCACCCTCTCCCGCGGTGCATTGCAGGCAGAAGACTTCCCCCTGATCGGATGTGAACGAGACATTCGCGGCGATGTCGTGTTGCGGCACCGCAAACTGTCCGACCGCGAGGGGAAGGATGCAAACCTGCTGTCCGACCTTCCCATCGACACGACGACACCCGATCAGCGCAGCGCCCGCAGTGAGGCAGGCCTTTCCACCGGGACCCAGATCTACCGTGGCGAGGATCTGACCCCGCCGGAGGACACTGACGGGGCAGGAGCAAGTGAGGGTACCGCGACCCTCGAAGACCTGATCCGCGACATGGAAAAGGGGTTCGATTTCATCGACCTGTCAGACGGGCAGGACGCCCCCCGTCGGACTACCAACATTCGCGTCAAAGGTCCCCTCGACCTCGCGCTCCACGTTGAAGTCAACGGGGAGCGGATCGGCTCGGGTCGTGTCGGCGAAAGCGTCATATGGGAGCGGGGCGGCATCAAGGCGATGGAACTCGTGGCCGTCAGGCTCAACCCCGGTCCCAACAGCATTCGCCTGATCGGAACCGATCCTTTTGGCATCCCCCGGCGGGAAAAGACGATCACCCTGAACGCCCCGGGCGATCCCGCGACCCTCGAAATCATCGCGCCGCCCAACGCGCCCGCCATTCAGGGTACCGTGATCCCGGTGGTCGTACGGCTGTTGGACAACCGCGGTGCCATTGCGCAGGGCTCCGCCGTCGTGACCCTTGAAGCGCGCGGTTCGGTCTGGGACGTGACGGACATTCGCGAGGAACAGCCCGGCATCCAGGCCTATGTCGACAATGGCGAAGCAACCTTCGGGCTTCTCGCTTCCCAGGCGGCGGGGCCGCAGGATATCTCTGCCAGAACCAGCTTTGACAGTGCGAAGGCCCGTATCATGCTGATCCCGGATCTGAAGAGCCGCCAGCTCGTCGGGATCATCGAAGGTTCCGTCGGGCTGAAGCGCGGCCATGACATGATCGATACCGATGCGCTGGGCCCCTTCGAGGATACGACAACCGGCCTGCGCGGCCAGCTTTATCTGAAAGGGCGGATCCGGGGTGGCGCCCTGCTGACCCTGCGCTATGGCAGCGACCGGGACGCCGACGAACGGCTCTTCCGCGATATCCGTGCCGATCAATACTACCCGGTATATGGCGACAGTTCGGAGCGCGGATTTGATGCGCAGTCTTCCTCCAACCTCTTCGTGAAGGTGGAGCGGGGGGCCTCGTACATGCTCTATGGCGATCTTGCTATCGAACCGGCGGACCCCGCCTTTGCGCTGGGCGGCTATCGCGGGCTGACCACGGGGGCCAAGGTCCACCATGAGGGGGAGCGCGTGAAGGTTTCGGTCTTTGCGGCGCGCACGGACCAGCAGTCGCGGGAGGTGGAATTTGCCGGTCGCGGTGTTTCAGGCCCCTATGATGTGAACCTTACCGACTACCGGGAAGGCAGCGAACTGGTTGAGATCCTCGTGCGGGACGAGGACTCCGGCGAGGTGTTGAGCACCCGCAAACTGCGCCGCCTCACGGATTACGTGCTCGATTATTTCCTGAACACGATCATCTTCGACGTGCCGGTGGCCCAGCAGGACGATGAAGGCAATCCCGTATCGGTGCGCATTTCCTACCAGGTGGAGGGGCGGACGGCTGAGAAATACTGGCTTTACGGCGGTCAGGTGGTCGCGGATGTAAGCGAGCGTCTGAAAGTCGGCCTGCGCAATGTGCAATCCGACGGGCGCCACGGAACGGCAGAGCGCTTCGGGGTGACATCAGCCTTTGCCGAAGCACGTATCACGCCCCGGGATACCGTGGTCGTCGAAGTGGCACAGAGCGGTGATGTCGCAGGCAACAAGGGCGAAGCGGTGCGTATCGCAGCCGAACATGTTTCGGAAAACGCCCGGGTTCACCTCGAAGCCTCCCACGCGTCGGAGTTTTTCGACATACAGAACGCCCCGACCCGGAAGGGCACAGGGCAGGCAAGGCTCAGCTATGAATATCGCCTGTCGGAACGGCATACCCTGTCAGGCAACGCGGAATACGTGATCGATAGCCTCTCAGGGCGGGAATATCTCGCGGCAGAGGTGGCCCTGCGGCGGGTCATCGACGAAACGCTCATCCGCGTGGACGGGCTGCGCTATTCGCGGGAGCTGCGCGATGTGTCGGGCGAACCGACGGAATGGGCGCTGCTGCACGGTGTCGAATGGCGCCCGATCGCGGATGGGAACCTCGAACTCGACCTCCAGTTCGAACTGCCCGTGCATGAGACCGAATTCAATGTCGGCAGCCTTCTGATCGGGGCGGATTACAGGCTGAACGAACGTATGCATGTCGTCGGCCTCGTGGAGCTGTCCTTCGGGCCGGAAGGCTCTCGGGTGGACCGCGCGGACATCGGTATGACCTACCGCATCACCGACTGGCTGGACGCGCGCAGTGGCATCGTCACCGGCGAGGCCGCAACGCGCCAACTGAAGCAGGGGTTCGACGCCGATTTTTCACTCAATGAGCGGATATCCTGGCGCTTTGGGCTGGAACACAGCTTTGACATGGGAACGAGCGGCGATGGATTGACCAGTCTTTCCCTCGGCGGAAAATGGGAATCGGAGGATGGCCTCTGGATCGCGGAAGGAACGCTGGACCAGACATGGGAAGATGACGGCTATACCGGCTTTTCCGATGTGGGGATCGCGGGCGCATTGAGCCCCGAGGTGACCTTTCTCGCCCGGAGCCGTTACGCCTATGACGCCCGCGGCGCCGGGCCGAGCCAGCGCCGGCACCGCATGCGGGTGGGGGCATCCTACCGCGCGATAGACGATTCCCGCCTGAAGGTCCTCGCATGGTACGAGAACCGCATGGAGGGGCAGTCTTTCACCACGTCGGACCATTTGTGGTCCGTGGCAGGCACCTATGACGTGAATTCCGATTTCTATGTCAACGCGAAGTACGCCGGGCAGCGCGCGTCCTACAATGTTCCCGGCAGCCTGCGGGCCAAATCACTGATGCAGTTGGTGCAGGCCGGCCTTACGTGGGAACTGCTGGCGGACCGGTTCCATGCCACGCTCAATGGGTTCCACATGTGGGATTCCGACGGCTATTCCAGTCAGGCCGTCGGGCTGGAGGCGGGCTTCGTGCTGGCGGATGGGGCGATGATCTCTGTTGGCTACAACCACGCGAAAGACGCCCTGCCTTTCGATCAGGAGCAGTTTCAGGAGGGCCTCTTCCTGCGGCTCCGGCTCAAGCTGGATGAAACCCTTTGGGGGCTGCTCGACAGGTTCCTCGGAGGCTGATGATCCGGGCACAAAGGCTCCCGGGTTATTCGCGCCAGTCGAAGAAACCCTCGCCCGCGTCTTTCAACAGACGGCGGGCGAGGTCCCGGCCCGCCTCGGCCCCGTCCTCGACCGCGCAGGTCACGGTATCGGCAATGGCTTCGGACCCATCGGGGCGCAGCACCTCGCCCCGCAGGGACAGGCGCTTGCCGTCGAGTTCGGCCAGCCCCGCAATCGGCGTTTCGCAAGACCCGTCGAGTTCGGCCAGAAAGGCCCGCTCCGCAGCAAGCCGCAGGCCCGTTTCATCGTCATGGATCGCCGCCAGCATCTCTGCCGTACGGGTGTCATCGGCGCGTCTTTCGATCCCGATGGCCCCCTGTGCCACGGCGGGCAGCATGACATCGGGGTGTATCGGGCTTTGCGGAACATCCTTCATCTGCAGACGGTTCAGCCCTGCCATGGCCAGAAATGTCGCCGCCGCGACGCCTTTTTCCAGCTTCATCAGCCGTGTTTGCAGATTGCCCCGGAATTCAACCACCTCAAGGTCGGGCCGCCGCAGTTTCAGCTGCGCCCGTCGGCGGAGGCTGGAGGTGCCGACGACCGTTCCTTCGGACAGTTGGTCGAGCGTGCTGGCCCCCGGGCAAATGAAGGCGTCCCGCACGTCTTCGCGCGGCAAATAGGTATCCAGCAACAACCCCTCGGGCTGAAGCGTGGGCATATCCTTCATCGAATGAACCGCGATGTCGATCGACCCCGAGAGCAAGGCATCCTCGATCTCGCGAGTGAAGAGCCCTTTTCCCCCGATTTCCTTCAGCGGGCGGTCGATGATGCGATCCCCGGTCGTCTTGATGACAACGATGGTGAAGGCTTCGAACGGCAGATCGAAGGCATGGGCCAGCCGGTCGCGCGTTTCATGGGCTTGGGCCAGCGCAAGCGGGGAGCCGCGTGTGCCGATGTTGAGCGGTGCGCGGGGGGAGGGGAGCTGGGACGTCATGCGCCCTTCCTAGCGGCAGGTCGTCACACTGCCAACACTTGTATCCCACCCGCCCTGCGTTACATGATGCCTCCGGACAGAAACCCCCGAAAGTTCCAGATGACATCGCAAAAAACGATCCTCCGCGCCCTCGCCGGGGAAACCCTTCCCACACCCCCGATCTGGATGATGCGCCAAGCCGGGCGCTATTTGCCGGAGTATCGCGCGACCCGGGCGCAGGCGGGCGATTTCCTGTCGCTCTGCTATAACCCCGAACTCGCGGCGGAGGTGACATTGCAGCCCATCCGGCGTTACGGTTTCGACGCGGCGATCCTGTTTGCCGATATTCTGTTGGTGCCACAGGCACTGGGGGCCGACCTTTGGTTCGTTACCGGGGAAGGCCCGCGGCTTTCTACCGTGACGGAGCAGCGGGATTTCGACGCGTTGAAGCCAGCGAGCGATATTCATGACCACCTTGCCCCGGTCTATGAAACCGTTCGCATCCTGTCGCGTGAATTGCCGGGCGAAACGACGCTGATCGGGTTCGCCGGCTCCCCCTGGACGGTGGCCACCTATATGATCGCCGGGCGCGGTACGCCCGATCAGGGGCCTGCCCATGCGCTCAAGGCAGAGAACCGCGCGTTGTTCGAAGCATTGCTGGACCGCATCACCGAA
Source organism: Sulfitobacter sp. HI0040 (assembly GCF_001634885.1). Lineage (GTDB taxonomy): Bacteria > Pseudomonadota > Alphaproteobacteria > Rhodobacterales > Rhodobacteraceae > Sulfitobacter. The sequence goes on from NZ_LWEX01000112.1 coordinate 38,803, forward strand.
GCGACCATTGCCTATCTCTCCGCGCAGATCGACGCGGGCGCCGAAGTGGTGAAGCTCTTTGATTCATGGGCCGGTTCACTGGAGGATCAGGATTTCGCGGATTATTCCATCGCGCCCATGGCCCGCATCGTCGCGGCCCTGAAGCAGAAGCATCCCGGCGTGCCGATCATCGCCTTTCCGCGCGGCGCGGGCGAGCGGTATGAGGGGGCCCATGCCGCCATCGGCGCCGACTGCATCGCCGTGGATGACGGCGTGACGGCGGAATGGGTGGCGGATCACGTCCAGACGCGGGGGTGCGTACAGGGCAACCTCAAATCCTCCCACATGGTAACGGGGGGCGACGCGCTCGTCCGGGAAACCCGACGCATCGTCGAGGCGCTGTCAAAGGGGCCGCATATCTTCAATCTGGGTCACGGGATCACCCCGGACGCAGACCCGGAGAATGTGCAACTGATGATCGATACGGTTCGCGGCGCGCGGGCCTAGGCCCATTTCGCAAGCGGCGGAAGGCTCATCAGCACGGCATCAGGATCGTGGCCGGTTTCCAGCCCGAACTTGGTGCCGCGATCGTAAACGAGGTTGTATTCCGCATAGAGCCCGCGATGACGCAGCTGCACGTCCTTGTCGGCGTCGCTCCATTCGGTCTGACGGTGGCGTTCGACGAGCGGCAGATAGGCCGGCAGAAACGCCGATCCGACGTCACGGGTCAGCTGGAAGTCAGCCTGCCAGTCGTCGGTGTTGCGGTCGTCGTAGAAAATGCCGCCGACCCCACGGGCACGTTTGCGGTGCGGGATGTAAAAGTAATCGTCCGCCCAGGCCTTGAGCTCCCGATAGAGCGTTTCGCCATGGGGGTCGCAGGCGCGTTTCATTTCCGCATGGAAATGCCGGGTGTCCTCTTCGTATTCGATGCAGGGGTTCAGGTCGGCGCCGCCGCCGAACCACCATGCGTGGGGTGTCCAGAACATGCGGGTGTTCATGTGAACCGCCGGGACATGCGGGTTCTGCATATGCGCCACCAGCGAGATGCCGGAGGCCCAGAACCGCGGATCCTCGGCCATGCCGGGGATACCCTTGCGCGCGGCCATGGCCATCTGGGCGCGTTCGCCCAGCAGGCCGTGGACAGTGGAAATATTCACGCCCACCTTCTCGAACACGCGGCCGCCGCGCATCACGCTCATTTCGCCGCCCCCCGCGTCTGAACCGTCTTCGCTGGTTCGGTGGGTCAGGGTCACGTCGAACCGACCGACGGGCCGGTCCGACAAGGGGCCAGTGCCATGGGCATCCTCGATGTCATGGAAGGCGGCCACGATGCAGTCGCGCAATTCACGGAACCATGCAGCGGCTTCGCGCTTCTCCGTTTCGAAGTCGGGCGTCATGCGGATGTTCCCCCCGGTGTGGCGGCGGATGCGTCGTCGAAGATCAAATCCCCGTGCTCCTTCATGTAGATGTGCAGCCAGGGCGTGAATATTTCCGGGCTTTCGCGCAACTCCGCCTCCAAATCCTGTCGGGTGATCCAGCGGGTGTCCATGACTTCATCCGGGTTGGGCCGCACAGACAGGTCACGCGGGGCTTCGGCGCGGAAGACTTCGACCACTTCATGCTCTGTCAGGCCCCCGCCCACATCGGCGCGGTATTCGACGCGCCCCCGGTATTCAGGCGTGAGGCCGGTAACCCCGAGTTCCTCTTCCAACCTGCGGCACGCGCAATCGGCATCGGATTCTCCCCAGAGCGGATGGGTACAGCAGGTATTCGCCCAATATCCCGGGGTGTGGTACTTCCCCAGCGCCCGCCGCTGCAAAAGGATTGCTCCGCCAGCCAAAACGAATACCGAAACGGCCATATGCCGGAGGCCGCGTTCGTGCACCTGCAGCTTGTCCATGGGGGTCAGTTCGCCGTTGACCCAGGCGGGTATCATGCTCGTATCCATGGCCGGTTCTGTCGCACAGATTTCGGGCGCAGGGCAACTGCGCGATCACGGTGACATGAAGGCGCAGGGCGTATGAGAAGCTTTACTCGCGCCCGGTACAGGCTAATCTTTGTGCTGGAACAGATAGGAGCAGCCCGATGAAAAAACTGATGATCATGGCTCTGGGAGCTTCCGTTTCCGGCGGCGCAGCCTTTGCGGATGCGCATATGTCGGGGGACGCCGAAGCAGGAGAAGACGTCTACCGCAAATGCAAATCCTGTCACGTGGTTGTTGCGGACGACGGAATGGAGATCCAGAAGGGTGGCAGGGTCGGTCCCAACCTTTACGGTGTCTATCAGCGTCAGGCGGGTAGCCTCGAAGATTACAGCTATGGTGATTCCATCGTGGCTGCAGGCGAAGCCGGTCTGGAATGGAACGAGGAAGAGTTCGTCGCCTACGTGCAGGACCCCAAGGGGTTCCTCGCGGAATATCTCGATGACAAGAAGGCAAAATCCAAGATGTCCTTCCGGCTGCGCGATGAGCAGGACGCAAAGGATGTCTGGGCCTATCTCGTTTCTGTCGGGCCGGAGGTCGAAAAGAGCGCTGACTGATCAGCGGCGGCGGGCAGGGGGCACCGCGCTTTCCCTGCCGATCCGCCGCTCAAGCGAAAGGATGGCCCATGCCTTCCGGGCCTGAAGATACCGGTATGGAAATGGCCGATTTCCTGCCTTACCTGCTCAACCAGGCGGCGGAGCAGGTCAGCCTCGAATTTCAACGCACGTACAAAGACAAATACGGCATGTTGCGCACGGATTGGCGTGTGCTCTTTCATCTCGGGCGCTACGGCGATTTGATCGCCACCGATATTGTGCAGCGGGCGCGGATTCATAAAACGAAAGTGTCCCGCGCCGTCGTGCGCCTAGAGGCCATGCGGTTTCTGGTAAGGGACGAAGTATCGACCGACCGCAGGCAGGAAATCCTGCGGCTCACCCCCGCGGGTGAACGTGCCTATGCCGACCTGTCGCGCATCGCCGACGATTACAATCAGAAGCTCTGGCGAAACATCACCCCGTCGGAGCGGAAGCGCTTTACCGCCTTCCTTGTTTCTTTGGCGGGCATGGACCAGCGGCGGAGGGGCTGAGGCCCCCTATCCGCCCGGTGGCAAAGCCGGTCAGTAGAGGCCCTGAATTTCCAGGGGCAGCTGGCGGACGGCGCGCTGTTTCAGGATGGTCTTCGGCGGCTGGCGCACGCTGGCGGCTTTCAGCCGGTCATACCGGCTGCTGGATGCGGCCTGAATGTCATGCTTGTTGCGCAGGATCGTCGGCCGCAGGAAGACGAAAAGCGTCCTGCTGGTGTTGTTCGCGCTGCGCGACTTGAACAATTCGCCCACCACAGGGATGTCGCCCAGCCCGGGCACCTTGCTTTCGCCGCTGGTGCTATCATCGCTGATCAACCCGCCCAGCACAACGGTGCCCCGGTTGTCGGCCATGACGGTGGTATTGATTACTCGCCGGTTGGTGATCAGGTCTGCCGCCCCCTGAACGTTCGCGTTCACGAGGTTGGAAATTTCCTGTTCGATGGTCAGCTGAACGACCCCGCCCGCAGTGATGCGGGGCACCACGTTCATGGTGATCCCGACATCGCGCCGCTCGATCGTAGTGAAGGGCGTCAGCGTGTTCCCCTGGGTGGAGAAGTTGCCGGTGCGGAACGGCACGTTCTGGCCCACGACGATGGTGGCGGGTTCGTTATCCAGCGTGGTGACAGACGGGGTGGACAGCAACCGGGCGCGTGTCGATTGCGACAGGGCCTGTACCAGCAGCCCGAATTCGTTGCTGGAGGCACCCAGCGTTCCACCCGTGGACAGGGCGGAGCCTGCGGGTACCCCCACGGCGGCGAGGATGGCGCTGATCGGTGTGCCGCCCCCGTTGCTGAAGGAGGTCGCGGCGATACCGCCCACGGGCAAGTTCTGGCCAAGCCCGAGTTGCGTGCCGAGCCGTTCCGCCACATCGCCGGAGACTTCGACGATCGCCGCTTCGATCATCACCTGTGGTCGGCGGACGTCGAGCGCCTTGATGAGGCTGCCGATTTCCTGAACCTGACGCGCGGTCCCGCGCACGATGATTGAGTTTGTTTCCACAGAGGCCGTGATCGTGACCGCATCGGGTTCCACCACACGGTCGAGCGGCACGAACCGCGATGCGGCCTCGGCTTCTGCACCTTCAGCCGCTACGGGCGCTGCGCCCACATCCTGCGCCACAGCGTTGGTGATGTCCGTCGCGTCGCCCACGGTTCCCTTGACGATCTCCGTGATGACTGCCGCGTCACCGTATTGCAGGTTGAACACGGTGGTAGAGACCGCCACGCGGGGATCGTTTGGCGGCGCCACATCCAGCGCGATGGCCAGATCGCGAATTTCGCCGATGTCGCTCGGCGTGCCGCGTACCAGAAGAAGGTTGGAGTTCGGATCGACCGACAGGCGCGCGCCCGTACCGGCCGGGCCCAGCACATCGAGGATCGCATTGCCCACCGCCGCTGCTTCCGCGCTGCGGAAACGAATGACCTCCGAGCGGACAGTGGCGTCGCCGTCGAAGGACAGGGCGATGGCCTTGATCCTGTCCACGTTGGCCCGCGTATCGGTAATGACGATGGCGTTGGGGTCATCGATTGCTTCGATATAGCCTGCTTCGGCAACCAGCGGGCGCAGGACGCGCACCGCTTCTTCCGATGGCAGCCGTGTCAGGCGCAGCATTTCCGTCACCACGTCCTGACTGCCTGCGAAAGGCGTCTCCGCGATGGTGGGGCCGCTGACCGTACGCGCTTCGGCTTCGGGTACGACCTGCCAGATCGTGCCCGCCTGCACGGCGATGAAGCCACGCACCTTCAGGATCGACTGGAAAAGCGACCAGACGCCTTCCTTGTCCAGCGCCTCGGCGGATACCACTGTCACATCGCCCGTGAGCCCGGGATCGAGCACCAGCGTCCGGCCCGTAATCTCGGAAATCTGTTCGACCAGAACGGAAATTTCTGCGTCCCGCAGGTTGATGACGAAGGTTTCATCCGATTGCGCCCGTGCCGGAAGCGTCAGCGCGACCGTCAGGATCAGGGCGATCAGACTATGCCAGAAAACCCTCATTGGAGGGGAAACGACATGACGATGGTTTTGCCGTTCCTCTCGACCTCGATACGCGCGATGCCCGAGGCCGCAACCGAATCGTAAAGCGCACGATCCTGTTCCACGTTACCTACTGCCTGACCATTGACCGTCGTCACCACATCGCCCGCCTGCAATCCTGCACGGCTTACACCCGTGTCATGTTCGTCGGCGATCCTATAGCCGTTGTCGGTCGGAACCAATCCTATTGTGTCCAGAACCTCGGCGGGGTTGGCCCTGATGCGTTCGCGCCACATGTCGATAAACCCCCGGGTAGAGGTCGGGCGGCTCTTCTGTGCGGCGTCCACCTGCTCACTGATGGAGGGGCCATCGGCCGTCACCATCAGGGCGGCCAGCCGTTCCGCGCCGGTCAGAACCTTGGGCGTGTCCTCGTCGAACTCCTCGCCCGCGAAGGCCAATTTGCGGCTTTCGCCCTTAACGTCCAGCATCACGTGGGACTGCGCGACGGACAGAAGCGTGACGTCTTCCGCTACGGTATCACCGGTACGATAGTTGGCCTCTTCCCCGGAAACGGAGATCAAGGCGAGCGACCGGGCGGGATCATCCCTCACAATGACGCCGAGCAGAACAAGATCCAGCGGGATCGCCTCCGCCGTTTCTTCAGCGGCGGGGGCCACTTGGGTGGAGCCGAATGGTGCGAGGGCGAGGGTATCGGCAAGGTCGATCGGCTCGGCGTCCTGTGTCGCCTGGACCGGCAGCGCGACCGGGGGCGGCTCGATCTCGTGATGGCCGCCCAGATGCCATGTGAGCGGAGCGGCCCCCGCCGCCACCGAGCCCGTGGCAAGGATCAGGATCAGCCAGCGGAAAAAGCGAAAATCCTCACGGTTTGTCATATGGCCCCACCCGCATCGATATATCCGTCGAGCACGAAGAAAACGGTATCATCCCGGCGCAGCCGCGCCCGCAGGGTCACGCGGCGCAGGTCGGGATCCGCTGTTTCAGCGGTTTCGGTGTCTACGGTAAAGGTCCGCCCAAGCATGTCGATATCATCGCTTTCCGCGCCGCTCATGCCCAATCGCAATGCCGTGAGCTTGTATTCAGCCGCCCATTTCGCCGCCATCCGGTCGGATACGTCCGAAATGCGCGCGGTATGCCCTTCGGTCGCGCTGAGCAGGGAGACCGCCCCAAGGGCCAAAACCGCCATCGCGACGAGCGCTTCGATCAGGGTGAACCCTGCCTCGGGATCGCGGGTTTGGGTCATTCCGCCGGGACCCTTCGGGCCGAAATACCGTCGAACGCAAGTTGTACGGCCTCTCCGCCATCGCCCTGCAGGCGCAGGATCGCTTCTTCGCCCGAGGTCGGGCGCATGTCTGCACTGATGACGATTTGGCCCCTGTTCCGGTTCTGCCCCTCGCTCAATCGCAGCGGATCGGGCAAGGCGTGTGTGCGCTGCAGAACGCCCGTTTCGGGCAGTTGCCATTCGCCTTTCGTCAGCATCCGGAAGGCATAGCGATCCGGCCCCCAGATGAAGGCCATGGGCCGACCTGCCAGCGCCACGTCATCGGCGGCGATATGCAGGCGCGCGGAAAGCAGTTCGGCTTCGCGCAGCAGGGTATCCTGCCGGCCGGTGCTGTTGACTGCAAGGCCCACGGCACCCCCCATGACTCCGATCAGCACAAGCACGACGAGAACCTCCACCAGCGTGACGCCGGCGGATGGATCACGCCGCGTTGTCAATTGGAGACCTGCCGCGCGCCATGCACGATATCGGCGTTCACACCATCGCCCCCCGGGGCCCCATCAGCGCCCAGCGAAACGAGGTCGAACGGTCCCGTATCCCCGGGGGAGCGATAGAGATAGGCGTTGCCCCACGGATCGAGCGGTACGGACTGCAGATAGCCCCCCGCGACCCAGTTGCGCGGCTCGGGCGGGGCGGTGGGGCGTTCGGCCAGCGCCGCCAACCCTTGGGCGGTTGTCGGATAGGATTGATTGTCGAGGCGGTAAAGCTCCAGCGCGCTGCCGATGGCGCGGATGTCGGTTTGCGCGACGGTGGCGCGGGCTTCATCCGGGCGGCCGATCACGTTGGGCACGATGATCGCGGCGACAAGCGCGATGATGACGAGCACCACCATCATTTCGATCAATGTCACCCCCGCGTCGGGCACGCGCTTCCTGCGCCGCATCCAGCGGTTGCGGAGGGCCTTTAAAAGCGCTGGCGGCATGAAACTGTTTTCCTTCTGCTTTCGTGCGTGTGAGGATAGTATCGCGATTACGAGACCGAGGAAAAGGCAATAGTTCGTGATTAATCAAGGCACTATCGCAGCCGATACCGCCCCGGGGCGGCCTGGCGCGGTATCTGCCGACGGGCCCGCGCAGGGGCGGCTGCCGCTTGCGCCTGCCGCATCGCTTCTGAAACATCGCGCGCGGGAACTGGCGCGCCTTCGCCGGACCCAGCCGGAGGTGATCGCATCCGAACATGTCGGTGCCCATGCCGTAGATCTGCCAAAGTCCGGCGCGCGCCAGCGGGAGGCATTGCTGACCTACGCCGTCGAAGACCGGATTGCAGCCCCCATCGATTCCGTCCGGGTGGCGCAGGGGCCGGGGCCCGCCGGTCCTGGGGGGGAGGTCGTTGCCCTGGTATGCGAGCGCGCTCTGCTGAACGAATTGGCACAGAGCGCGCCAGATGCGTCTGTCTTGCCCGAATTCCTGCTGATTCCCCGCCCCGCCGCAGAACCGGGGCGCGTGGCGTGGTCCGTCTGGCGCGAAGGTGAGCGGGCGGTGGTACGCTCCTCCGACGGGACGGGCTTTGCCGCGCCGCTTCCGCTTCTTGAGCTGTTGTGGGCCAAGGCTGGCCGACCGGACGTCCTGTCGCTCGCCATGGCGTTGCCGGAAAGTTACGCGGCGCGGGATCTGTCAGACAATCCGCCGCCTGCCGATCCCGCCGATCTGGCGTTCTCATTCTCTCGCGGTCGGCGGGCACAGGGCGGCGCCTTGCGGATCGCGGGCTATGCCGCGCTGCTGGCGGCGGTGGCCGTGCTGGCGCAGCTTGCCATTCTCGCCAATGATACGCTGGCGCTGAGGGATCTGGTCGAACGCTCCAAGCTCGCCGCCCAGACGGCGGCGGAACAGCGGCTGCCCGGGGTCGTGGTAACGGAAGACGTCGATCCCCTGCTCGCCCGGCTGGCACCCCGCCCGCAGCGCGAAGCCCGGGGGGATTTCCTGCCCCTGCTGGATGAAGTGGCGGGCACGCTCGCCACATCCGAGATCCCGCTGGAGTTTCGCAGAATGTCATGGGGCGCGGAGGACGGCGCGCTGGTGGTGCTGATCCAGACCCGCGCGTTGGATGATCTTCAGGCCATTCAACAGGTACTGGAATCTGCGGGTTTCACCGTGCGCAGCGGTGCGGCAAACGCCAGTGACGGCGGCGCCGAGGCCGAGTTGCGCATCGCGCGGAGGGGCACATGAAAGCGTGGTTCGATAGGCTGACCCCGCGGGAAAAGGTGCTGCTGGGGGCGGTGCTACCGCTGATTGCCGCGGTCGCGCTTTACCAGTTCGCATGGGTCCCGCTGACGGAGTTGCGCAATGCACAGCGCGCGCAGATCGCGGCCTATCAGCTGGTGGCCGAAACCGCTGCGCTGTCGGACGTCGATATCGTGCAGAGCGCGCCGCAGAACGACACACCCATCGCCACGCGGATCACCGGTTCCGCCGACGCGGCCGGGCTGCCCCTCAGACGGATCGAATCCGAAGGCGCGGGCATGCGCGTCTTGCTCGACGATGTGCCTTTCGCCGGGCTGATGCTCTGGCTGGCTGAACTGGAAACCGCGCAGGGGGTCACCGCACGCGCGGTGGAGATCGACCGCCGCCCCGCCCCCGGCATGGTTTCCGCCCGTCTGTTGCTGGAGCCGGTGTCATGAACGAAGTGAAGACAGTCGCGCCCCGTCTGGCTTATGGGTTCGCGCAGGCCAACGGCGTCATCCTGCTGCATGAAGAGCGCGGCCTGCGGTGCGCCTATCGCGCCGATGCTCCCCCCGAAGCCCTGCTGGAAGCGCAGCGCGTCGCGGCGGGCAAAGTCACCTATGAAGAGGTCCCGCCGGGGGACTTCGAAGCCGCGCTGGGGACGCTCTACCGCGATTCAGCGTCCGAGGCGGCGCGGGTGGCGGCGGACGCGGACGACGATCTGGCGGCGCTGGCCGATACCGCTGCCTCGGTGGACGATCTGCTGGCCCAGAACGACGATGCGCCGGTGGTGCGTCTGATCAACGCGCTGTTGCTGGAAGCGGTCAAGGAGGGTGCCTCCGACGTCCATATCGAAACCGAGGAACGGCGCCTTTCGGTACGCTTCCGCATCGATGGTGTCCTGCGTGAAGTGATCAGCCCGAAGCGTGCGTTGGCCCCCCTGCTAGTCAGCCGGATCAAGGTGATGGGCAAGCTCGACATTGCGGAAAAGCGCATGCCGCAGGATGGGCGGGTTTCGCTGCGGGTCGGCGGCTACGAGTTGGATGTGCGGATTTCGTCCATCCCGAGCCAGTTCGGCGAACGGATCGTGCTGCGCCTGCTCGATCGCGGGCAGACCCTGCGCGGTATAGATCACCTCGGCCTGTCGGAGCGGGACAATGCCGCGCTCAAACGTATTCTGGCCCGGCCCGATGGCATGGTGCTGGTGACGGGGCCGACCGGCTCCGGCAAGACGACGACGCTTTATGCCGGGTTGGACATGCTGAATGACCGGCAGCGCAATATCATGACCGTCGAGGATCCGATCGAATACACGATGGACGGCGTCGGCCAGATGCAGGTGAACCCCAAGACCGATCTGTCGTTTGCCCGGGGCCTTCGCGCCATTCTGCGGCAGGACCCGGACGTTATCATGGTGGGCGAAATCCGGGACCGGGAAACGGCGCAGATCGCCGTCGAAAGCGCGATGACCGGGCATTTGCTGATCTCCACCCTGCATACCAATACCGCCGTGGGCGCCGTCGCGCGGCT
>NZ_LWEX01000113.1 GCF_001634885.1 Sulfitobacter sp. HI0040
CCGCCGATGTGACTGAAAGCGTTGTCTCGCTGGGCGAGCNATCGCNCGACGGGCACCAGCGTCCCGTCGAGCGATAGCTCGCCCAGCGAGACAACGCTTTCAGTCACATCGGCGGGGAGGACTTCGAGTGCTGCCAGCAAGGCGACCGCGATGGGCAGATCGAAATGGCTGCCCTCCTTCGGCAGGTCCGCAGGACTGAGGTTGATGGTGATCCTTTTCGAAGGAAGCGCAATCGCCATGGACGACAGCGCCGCCCGCACCCGGTCCCGCGCTTCGGAAACGGCCTTGTCCGGCAACCCCACGATGGAAAACGCCGGCAGCCCCGCCGTGACCGCGCATTGCACTTCGACCAGACGTGCCTCTACCCCAAGGAAAGCCACTGTATAGGCCCGAGAAACCATCGTGCCCCCCTGTTTTTTCAGCGATAGCCTAGGGACGGGATGGTTGAGAATGTATTAACCGGCCCTCAGGGCAACGTATTGATCGCACCGACAGACCAGCGCTGCCCGTCGTGATGCAACGCGGTGACCGAGAGGTTGTCGATCTTATGTTTGAACACCTCTTCCGGTCGGACGCCGAGCGCGCGTTGCACCTGTGTCAGGATCACGCCGAAATGCGCTACGGCGATGACGTGGCGGGCACTTTGCTCCTCGCAAATCGCGTCCACGGCACGGTTCACCCGGGTGGCGGCCTCGTTCCAGCTTTCGCCACCCGGCGCTACGACATCGCCGGGCGTTTCCCAATAGGCGCGGGACAGTTCCGGGTCACGTCGGGACACTTCGCTGTGGTGCAATCCGTCCCATTCGCCGAAATGCAGTTCCCGCAGGTCTTTCCTGTCCGGCAGGCGTATGCGGGCGGGGGTGGCGATGGCATCCGCGGTGGCACTGGATCTTTGCAGGTCGGACGATACCAGCACCGCCTTCTGGGGCAGCAATCGCGACAGGCGTTCCAGCATTCGCAGGTCGGACAGGTCTGCGGGCACGTCCCGCCAGCCGACGAAATTGCGTTCATGGGTCGGCCCGTGCCGCACCCAGTGCCATGTCTGCATCATGCTTTCCCCGTTTCGTCCTTCAACACCCGCGGAAGGCCCGCGATGACCTGCACCACCCTGTTCGCCTGCGCGGCGAGCGCGATGTTCAATCGGCCCTGTGCCTCGCGGAAACGGCGGGCGAGTGCATTTTCGGGAACGATACCGTGACCGACCTCGTTGCTGACGACCACCCACCGGGCACGGCAGGCACCCAGATGTCCGAGCAGGTCATTCTGCGCGGCGGCAACGTCCCGGTCTTCCATCATGAGGTTGCTGAGCCACATGGTCGCGCAATCGATGAGCACGCCGTCCTCTTCCGACAGGTTGGCAAGCGGCGCGCCGGGGTCGAACGGTGCTTCGATCGTCAGCCAGCGGGCGTCTCGGCGCGCGCGGTGCGTTTCTACCCGCTCTGCTACCTCTGCGTCGAAGATCTGCCCAGTCGCCAGGTAAATCAGGTTCAACTCGCTGTTATGAAACAGGTTTTCCGCATACTCCGATTTACCCGAAGCCGCGCCTCCTAGTACAAGTGTTCCGTGGGGCAACATCCACCTGCCAAATATTTGAACCAAATAGCCGGGTTCTGCGTATCTATCCCGACAGACCATAACAAGATGCACTGGCGGTTTCAGGGGGATTATCAGATGACATTACAGACGGCTCGGGAATTTTCGCTTACCCGCACTGCGATGAAAGCGGAGCTGCTGGACGCGGAAACCGAACTGAAGCTCGCCTATGCATGGCGTGATGAGCGGGACGAGGCGGCGCTGCATCGGCTGATCACGGCATACATGCGGCTCGCCATTTCCATGGCATCGAAATTCAAGCGGTATGGCGCGCCGATGAACGACCTTATCCAGGAAGCGGGTCTGGGCCTGATGAAGGCCGCTGACAAATTTGACCCGGATCGCGGCGTTCGCTTTTCGACCTATGCCGTGTGGTGGATCAAGGCGAGCATTCAGGATCACGTCATGCGCAACTGGTCCATGGTGCGTACCGGCTCCACCTCCTCGCAGAAATCGCTTTTCTTCAACATGCGGCGCGTTCAGGCGCGGCTGGAACGTGAAGCGGCCGCCGCCGGTGAAACGCTGGACCGCCACCAGTTGCGCCAGTTGATCAGCACGGAAATCGGTGTGCCGCTGCATGATGTCGAGATGATGGAAGGCCGCCTTTCAGGCTCCGATTATTCGCTGAACGCGACGCAATCATCCGAGGATGAGGGCCGTCAGTGGATCGACGCGCTGATTGACGAGGGCGCGCAGGCGGCGGAGCAGGTTGAGGAGCGCCACGATACGGCGCAGCTGCGCGCATGGTTGCTGGCAGCCATGCAGGCGCTCAACGAGCGTGAGCAGTTCATCGTACGGGAACGCAAGTTGCGGGATCAGCCGCGCACGCTGGAAAGCCTTGGTGAGGAATTGAACCTCAGCAAGGAACGCGTGCGCCAGCTGGAGGCGGCGGCATTCGGCAAGATGCGAAAGTCGCTCGAAAAACAGTCTACGGAGGTTCTTCACTTCCTCGGTTGAAGGAACTCCGGGCTTAACGAGTACGAAGGCATGCGGACCGAAAGGCGCATGCCTTTGGTTTTTCTGCCCTTCGGTAGGGCTGGCGATACCGAGCCTTGCGCCTTATGGTCTGCCGGACGAACCGCACGAAGGGCGCGCCATGCTGACAGGCAAACATATCCTCCTGATCATCGGGGGCGGCATCGCTGCGTTCAAATCGCTCGACCTGATCCGCCGTCTGCGGGAACGCGGTGCCCGCGTAACGCCCGTGCTTAGCGCTGCCGGGGCCGAGTTTGTTACGCCGCTGTCGGTATCTGCGCTGGCCGGGCAAAAGGTTTTCCGCGATCTGTTTGACCTCGGGGATGAGGCAGAGATGGGGCACATTCAGTTGAGCCGCAGTGCGGACCTGTTGGTTGTCGCCCCAGCAACAGCTGATCTGATGGCCAAGATGGCACAGGGGCAGGCGAACGATCTTGCCTCCACGCTTCTGCTGGCGACGGATACGCCCGTACTGATTGCACCGGCGATGAACGTGCGCATGTGGGAACATGCCGCGACCCGGCGCAATGCCGAAACATTGAAGAAAGACGGTATTGCCTTCGTCGGCCCGGCCGAAGGCGACATGGCCTGTGGCGAATACGGCCCGGGCCGGATGGCCGAGCCGCTCGACATCGTCGCGGCGATCGAGGCACGGCTTGGCGAGGGGCCCCTGAAAGGACGGCGCATCATCGTCACCTCCGGCCCGACGCATGAGCCGATCGACCCGGTACGCTACATCGCCAACCGGTCGTCCGGCGCGCAAGGGGCGGCCATCGCCAAGGCTCTTTCCGATCTGGGTGCGCAGGTGGTTTTCGTCACCGGCCCCGCGACCGTACCTCCGCCCGCGGGGGTGGAGGTCATCCGCGTAGAGACAGCGCTACAGATGTCCCGCGCGGTGGAAGGGGCGCTGCCTGCCGATGCGGCGGTCTTTGCCGCCGCCGTGGCTGATTGGCATGTCGTCGGAGCACAGCAGCGCAAGCTGAAGAAATCGAAGGACGGTTTGCCGAAGATCGAATTCGGGGAAAATCCGGACATTCTGAAAGGAGTGAGTGCCATGACATCGGACAGGCCATCGCTGGTGGTGGGCTTTGCCGCCGAAACGGATGACGTGAAGGCCAATGCCACCGCGAAAAGGCTGCGCAAGGGCTGCGACTGGATCGTCGCCAATGATGTCTCCGCGGGAACGGGCATCATGGGTGGCACGGAAAACGCCGTGACGCTCATCACCGCCGAGGGCTCCGAAGACTGGCCGCGCATGGGCAAGGACGCCGTGGCGCGCAGGTTGGCGGAACGTATCGCCGGGGCTCTGGCCTGATGCTGTCCGGGTCCGAAGGCGGCGGGGGAACGATCTGCGTGGCGTTCAGCTGGGAAGAGGGCGCTGATCGGGCGCTGGGCTTGCCCTCCTATGAAACCGAAGGCGCCGCCGGGGCGGACCTGCGGGCCAACCTGCCACAGGGCCGACCCGTCGAACTGGCAGCCGGGGCGCGGGCGCTGATCCCCACCGGGCTGCGGCTGGCGATCCCGCCGGGCTATGAAGGCCAGTTGCGTGCTCGGTCCGGCCTGGCGCTGCGCCATGGGATCATGCTGCCAAATGCGCCCGGCACCATAGACAGTGACTATCGCGGCCCCTTGGGCGTCATCCTGATGAATGGGGGCGATGAAAGCTTCGAGGTGACCCATGGAATGCGCATCGCGCAGCTTGTCATCGCGCCCGTGACCCGCGCCCGCTTTGCGGTGGTGGAGACGTTGGACAGGACGCCGCGCGGGCAGGGCGGGTTCGGCTCCACCGGGGTACGCTGATGCTGCTGGCGGCCATACTGGGGGCGGCGATCTGGTTCGGCGGCGCCGCGGTCGGAGCGCCGCGTAACCTGAGGCTTTCCCTCCTCGCGCTTCTCTATCTTTCGCTTTTGGGGGTGAACCTGCTGTTCCCCGATGGCCATCCGCTGCGCGAAGCCACGGGTGGCTCTGCCGCGCTCTGGCTCCTTCTGGGCGGGGCCGTGCTGTTGATTTGGGGCTACCGCCGATTGCTGGGCGGGCTGCGCCAGCGCGCCACGGGCAGCGTTACCCCGGTGGGAACGACGCCAGCGTCGGACCAGTTTTCGGAAACCGAATTGAACCGGTATGCCCGGCATATCGTGCTGCGCGAACTGGGTGGCCCGGGGCAAAAGGCACTGAAAAAGGCGCGCGTGCTTGTGGTGGGCGCCGGGGGTCTGGGCGCGCCCGCGCTGCAATACCTCGCGGCCGCCGGTGTCGGCACAATCGGCGTGATCGACGACGACGTGGTCGAGAACGCGAACCTGCAACGGCAGGTCATCCACAAGGATGCCGCGATCGGAACGCCAAAGGTCTTTTCCGCCCAAGCGGAAATGACGGCGCAGAACCCTTTCGTTACGGTACGGCCTTACCATCGCCGGTTCACCGAAGAAATTGCCGCCGATCTGCTGGCGGATTACGATCTGGTTCTCGACGGGACGGATAATTTCGCGACACGCTATCTGGTGAACGCAGCCTGCGTGAAAGCGCGGGTTCCGCTGATCTCCGGCGCGTTGTCGCAGTGGGAGGGGCAGCTTTCCGTGTTTGACCCCGCCCGCGACGCACCCTGCTATCGATGCATCTTCCCCGAAGCTCCCGCCCCCCATCTTGCGCCCTCCTGTGCGGAGGCAGGCGTCCTGGGACCGTTGCCGGGGGTCGTCGGCGCCATGATGGCGGCAGAGGCGATCAAGCTGATCACGGGCGCGGGTACACCGCTGCGCGGGCAAATGGTGATCTACGATGCGCTATACGGCGAAAGCCGCACCATCGGTATCGAGCGACGCCCCGATTGCGCGACCTGCGGTGATCTCGCCACAATTTGAAAGCGCCAGCGTTGCGTTGTGCTATGTTGGTTAACGAACAACCTAGGGAAAATACGATGAGAAAACTTTTGATGATCGCCGCAATGGTGCTGGCCCCCGTCGCGGCATGGGCCGAGGGTGTGACCCACAAGGTTGCCATTCACGTGGATGAGAACGACCCCCAGGTGATGAACATGGCGCTGAACAACGCCGCCAACGTCCACAGCTATTATGAAAGCCAGGGCGATGAGGTCATCATCGAGATCGTGACATATGGCCCCGGCCTCAACATGCTGATCCCGGGCAAGAGCCCTGTGGAGCAGCGTATCTCCGTGATGTCGCTTGAAATACCGTCCCTGACCTTTGCGGCCTGCGGCAATACCCACCGCGCCATGAGCGAAAAGGCGGGGCAGGACATCCCCATGATGGAAGAGGCGAATATGGTTACCTCGGGCGTGGTGCGCCTGATCGAACTGCAGGAAGAGGGCTACGCCTACGTGCGGCCCTAATCCAACCTTTCATCCATGAAAAAAGGGCGCTCCTACACGGGCGCCCTTTGCCTGTTAGCCGCGGTATCACAGAACCTTGGCAAGATCGGCGATCAGGTCTTCGGGGTCTTCCAGTCCTACGGACATGCGGAAAATACCGTCCCCCGCGAAATCCCTGTAGCTGTCGAGCGCCGCGCCTGACAGGCGGAAAGACGTCTCCATCAGGCCTTCAGTCTCCATCCAGAACATAAGGCTGCGATGATGACCAAGCGAAACCGCGTAATGGATGACCTCGAACTTGTCGATCATGGTTTGAGCCAGCCGTTCCGCTGTAGCAACGTCGCCGACCTGAAAGCTCAGCATGCCTGAATAGTTCTTCATCTGGTGCTTCGCCAGATCGTGCTGGGGGTGGGACGGTAGCCCGGGATACATCACCTTGGTCACGCTGGACTGGTTCTCAAGCCATTCCGCCACCGCCATGGCACCCGCCTGATGCGCCTTCATCCGCAAGGGCAGGGTGGACGCCCCCCGCGCAATGAGCCACGCATTGAAGGGGGACAGGATACCGCCATGGTGGATGGATGCCTCCAGACGCATTTGCTTCACCAACTCCCGCGAGCCGGCGACCGCACCACCGACGGCATCCCCGTGCCCGCCCATGTATTTC
Organism: Sulfitobacter sp. HI0040; assembly: GCF_001634885.1. Taxonomy (GTDB): domain Bacteria; phylum Pseudomonadota; class Alphaproteobacteria; order Rhodobacterales; family Rhodobacteraceae; genus Sulfitobacter. The sequence goes on from NZ_LWEX01000113.1 coordinate 6,558, forward strand.
GTGGTGGAATGCATCACCAGATCGACGCCGAGCGCATTGCTATCCATCCCCAGCGGGGAAGAGAACGTGGCATCGCAGGAAAGTAGTGCCCCTGCGTCATGGGCGATTTTCGCAATGGCGGCCACATCCGCCAGACGCATGATCGGGTTCACCGGGCTTTCCACATGAACCAGCCGCGTATTCGTCTGCATCGCTTCGCGAACGGCGTCGAGGTCGGACATGTCCACCGGCGTGACCTCGATCCCGAAACGGGGAAGCGTGTCGCGGGCCAGTTCGGCCACCCCTGCGTAGGAGACATCGGAGATCAGCAGATGGTCGCCCTTGCTGAGAAAGGTGAGCATGATCGCCGTCGCCGCCGCCATCCCCGATGCGGTACACAGGCAGTCTTCGGTGCCCTGCAAGGCCGCGATCTTGCGCTCCAGCAGATGAACCGACGGGTTGCCCCAGCGGGCATAGGCGTAGGGCGATTCGTCCGTCAGATCATGAGCGGAAAAGCCCGATACGCTGTCGCTGACAAAGGCGGAGGACATATGGATCGCCGGGGCGGAGGCGCCCGTTGTGGGATCGGGCCCTTCGCCTGCGTGGATCGCGCGGGTCATCTCACCGGTAAAGCTGTTGCGATGGGTCATATCTCACCTCCTTGTAAATATGCGCTGACCGTCATGCCTGCGCCGGACGATTGCAACCCCTGTGCGGGGCCCCTAGCTAGGGACAAAGGAGAACGTCATGAGCAATCCACTTCTGCAGGACTGGGACACGCCTTTCGGCATCGCACCCTTCAACCGCATTTCCGACGATGATTTCGCCCCCGCCTTCGACGAAGCGCTCGCACGCCACAAGGCGGAAATCGACGCCATCGCCGAAGCGCAGAGCAGGCCCGATTTTGCCAATACGATCGAAGCCCTGGAAGGCGCAGGCAAAACCCTGGACAAGGTGCTTGGCGTTTTCTTCACCGTGGCCGGGGCAGACAGCAACCCCCGGCGCGAGGCACTGCAGCGGGAGTTCTCCCCCCGGCTGGCGGCGCATTTTGCAGAGATATCCGCGAACAAGAAGCTGTTCGCCCGGGTCGAAGACGTCTGGAATAAGCGCGATACGCTCGACCTCGACGAAGAACAGCAGCGCGTCCTGATGCTGACCCATCGGGGCTTCGTGAGGGCCGGTGCGGCCCTTACCGGGGCGGAGGATGCGCGGATGAAAGAGATCAAGGGCCGCCTCGCCACGCTTGGGACCACCTTCACGCAGAACCTGCTCGCGGATGAACGCGACTGGTACATGACCCTGCAGGAAGGCGATCTCGACGGGCTGCCGGATTTCGTGGTTGATGCAGCCCGGTCGGCGGGGGCGGAACGGGACGCGCCCGGGCCGGTGGTCACGCTGTCGCGCTCGCTGATCGTGCCCTTCCTTCAGTTTTCCCCCCGGCGGGACCTGCGCGAAACCGCATTCAAGGCATGGGCCGCCCGCGGCGCCAACGGGGGCGAGACGGACAATCGCGCCATCGCGGCGGAGATCCTCGCCCTGCGGGAAGAGCGCGCGCATCTGCTGGGCTACGACAGCTTTGCCTCCTACAAGCTGGAAACCGAAATGGCGGGCACGCCGTCGGCGGTCCGCGACCTGCTGATGGAGGTCTGGAAACCTGCCCGCGCGCAGGCCGAAACGGATGCCGAAGTACTGAGCGGGATGATGCGGGACGACGGCATTAACGACGATCTGGCCCCGTGGGACTGGCGCTACTACGCGGAAAAACGGCGCGCGAAGGAACATGACCTCGATGAGGCGGCGTTGAAGCCGTACTTCCAGCTGGAGCGGATGATCGATGCGGCCTTCGGCGTGGCCACCCGGCTCTTCGGACTGGAGTTTACCCCCCTTGATGTGCCGCTCTACCATCCCGATTGCCGCGCATGGAACGTGACCCGCGCAGGGGAGCATGTCGCTGTCTTCATCGGCGACTATTTCGCCCGCGGCTCGAAACGTTCGGGCGCGTGGTGTTCTGCGATGCGGTCGCAGGCGAAATACCCGGATATCCAGTCGCCGGTGGTCATCAACGTCTGCAACTTCGCAAAAGGCGATCCGGCGCTGCTGTCCTATGACGATGCGCGCACCTTGTTTCACGAATTCGGACATGCTCTGCACCAGATGCTGTCGAACGTGACCTATGAAAGCGTATCGGGCACCTCCGTCGCACGTGACTTCGTCGAACTGCCAAGCCAGCTCTATGAACATTGGCTGGAAGTGCCCGAGGTCCTTCAGGAATATGCGATCCATGCCCGCACGGGCGAAGCCATGCCCCCGGAACTGTTGCAGAAGGTTCTGGGCGCCGCGACCTTCGACATGGGATTCCAGACGGTCGAATATATCGCCTCCGCGCTTGTTGACCTCGATTTTCACGACGGTTCCGCCCCGAAGGACCCGATGGCGCGTCAGGCCGAAGTGCTGGAAGCCATCGGAATGCCCGAGGCCATTACCATGCGCCATGCCACACCCCAGTTCGCCCATGTCTTTTCCGGCGACGGGTATTCCAGCGGATACTACAGCTACATGTGGTCAGAGGTGATGGACGCCGATGCCTTCGAGGCTTTTGAAGAAGCGGGCGGCCCCTTCGATCCGGCAATGGCCGAACGGCTAGAAGGCCATATCCTGACCCGGGGTGGCAGCGTGGATGCCGCGGAACTCTACACCGCGTTTCGCGGTCGCCTCCCCGATGCGGCTGCTCTTCTGCGGGGTCGGGGGCTGGCGGCGGCGGCGGAATGAGTATTTGGAAAAGGGTGAAGGGGCCTGTTTCCCCTCTTCACCCTTTGTTCAAATACTCATTCCATCAATAGCCGCGGGACGGGTCCGCCAGATGCAGAAACGTCTCGCCCGCTTCTCCCCTGCGTATATTCTCGGCAATCGCTTCGGAGGCGGTGTTGGCGCGGGTCTCGGCGGCGATATGGGGTGTCACCGTGACCCGGGGGTGCGACCAGTAGCGATGCTCTGCCGGCAGGGGTTCGGTGCGGAAAACATCGAGCGTCGCATGGGCGATATGGCCTTCGTCAAGCGCCGAAAGCAGCGCTTCGTCGTCGATCAGCGCACCGCGCCCGGGGTTGATGATGAAGGCCCCGCGGGGGAGCATTCCGATCCGCTTCGCGTTCAGCAGATTTTCCGTATCGGCGGTGTTGGGCAGCAGGAGGACGAGAATTTCCGCCGTTTCCAGCGCCTTATCGAGGCCGCCTTCGCCTGACAGGCAGGTTATCCCCGGCAGTGTCTTTTCCGTCCGGGACCATCCGGTGACGTCAAAGCCGAGCGAGACCAGCGTTTCCGCCGCAGCCCGCCCCAAGGCCCCGAGGCCGAGGATCGTCACCTTGCGTTCGTAAGCCAGCGGAGGAGTATGCGGTTCCCATTCCGTATCGCTCCGCGTGATGTCTGCATCCATGCCGAGATGGTGGCGCATGACGTGGCCGGTGACCCATTCGACCATGCCACGGGTCAGTCCCGGGTCCACCATACGTGCCAGTGGAATTGCGAGCGTGGGATTGCCGATGATGTCTTCCACGCCTGCCCAGAGGTTCAGCACCGCTTTGGCGCGCGTATAGGGCGTGAAAACCTGCAGGGGACTGTTCGGGGCGTAAACGATGTAGTCCACCTCTGCCGGGGGCATGTCGGTCGCAAGATGGGCATCGACCCCGGCACGGGCAAAGGCATCGCGCAGCGGGGCGGCGTAGGTTTCCCAGCGATCGGGCCGGGCCGCGAAAAGGACATTCACCGCCATCAACGGGGCCTGTGGACATGGGCCGATTGTACCAGCCCGAAGGCCAGCAACAGCACCAGCATCGCGGAGCCGCCATAGCTCACCATGGGCAGTGGCACACCGACCACGGGGGCCAGTCCCATGACCATGGACATGTTGACCGCGAAGAAGAGGAAGAAGTTCAACGCGATCCCCATCGTCAGCAGGGAGGCGAAGCGATCCCGGTTCAGCATCGCCGAGGCTATGCAGAACAGGATGATGAGCGCATAGAGCGCGAGAAGCGAGATGCCCCCGACAAAACCGAACTCCTCCGCCAGTGTGGTGAAGATGAAGTCGGTATGTTTCTCCGGCAGGAAGTTGAGGCGGGATTGCGTGCCCTGCATGAACCCCCGGCCTGTCCATCCGCCGGAACCCAGAGCAATTTTCGACTGAGTAATGTGATACCCTGCGCCAAGCGGGTCCGAACTGGGATCGAGAAAGGTATCGATCCGCCTGTACTGATAGTTTTTCAGCAGTTGCCATGGCGTGCCCCGGCTTTCGAAAACCGCCGTGATCAGGCCGATCCCAGCAGAGGCGACGACCGCGAAATAGGCCCAGTGCACCCCGGCAAGGAACATCAGCCCACCGCCCGCCGTAAGCAGCAGGATCGCCGTGCCGAGGTCCGGCTGCTTCAGAACCAGAGCCGTCGGCAGCAGGATCATGATCACCGGCAGCAGAACCCAGAAGGGGCGGGAGGTCTTTCGCGCCGGGAGCCAGTCGTAATAGGCGGCGAGAAACATCACCATGGTGATCTTCATCAGTTCCGAAGGCTGCAGACGCATGAAGCCGATATCGATCCAGCGCTGGGCGCCCATGCCCACAGTTCCGAAAAGCTCCACCGCGAGCAGCAGTGCAACCGATATGGCATAGGCCAGCCCCGCCAGATTGCGCCAGAGCCAGATCGGCACCATGGCAACCGCGATCATCAGCGCCAACCCGAGGGCGAAGCGTTTCATCTGCGGCTCGGCCCAGGGGGTGAAGCTGCCGCCCGCGACGGAATAAAGCATGAGAAAGCCGACACCGGCCACTGCGGCAAGCAATACGGCGAGCGGCCAGTTCAGGAACAGGATCTTGCGCAGCCCTGTGGGAACCGACTTTACCGTGTATTCAAGATAGCTCACGCGCGGTCCCTCGCGCGGCCGTCGGTGCCGAACCGCAGGGCGCGCAGCCTTTCCTGCTGTTCCGCGATACGCTCCCGGTCGCCCTGCGGGTAGGCCTCCAGCGGCGGGTCGCCGCCCGCCAGCGCCTGGAGCATGACATCGCGGGCGATAGGCGCCGCTGCGGTGGAGCCGCCCCCGCCATGTTCGACAAGCACCGACATGGCGTAGCGCGGTGCCTCGTAGGGGGCGAAACAGACGAAGAGCGCGTGGTCGCGCCGGTTCCAGGGCAGATCCTGGTTCTTGGTCACGCCCCGGGCCCGCTCCGCCGCGGTAATGTTGCGCACCTGGCTGGTGCCGGTCTTGCCCGCCATCCGCATATCTTCGGCGATGATGCGGCTGCGATAGGCGGTGCCCCGGCGGTCGTTGACCACGTCGTGCATCGCCTTGCGCATCTTGTTGAGGTTGTTCTGGTTCATGTCGAGCGCGGCCCCCAGACCGTCGGGCCGTTCGACGCCGTCGACGGATTTCACCAGCCGGGGCGTCACCTCCCGGCCTGTGGCGAGCCGGGCTGTCATCACCGCGAGTTGCAGCGGGGAGGCCAGGGTAAAGCCCTGCCCGATGGAGGAGTTGACAGTGTCACCCACCCGCCATGCCTCGCCCCGCGTGGAAAGCTTCCACGCCATGGTGGGGGTGAGACCTGCAGCGACGGAGCTGAGCGCCAATTCGTGCTTGATACCCAAACCGAAGCGGTTCGCCATCGCGGTGATCTTTTCGATGCCGACTTTCACGGCAAGGTCGTAGTAATAGACGTCGCAAGACTGCTTTAGCGAGTTTTCGAGGTTCACCCGGCCATGGCCGGTGCGTTTCCAGCAGTGAAAGCGGCGGCCTGCCACTTCGAGGTGGCCCGGGCAGTACACGGTGTCTTCCGGTCCGATCAGGCCTTCTTCCAGCGCGGCCATGGCCGTCATCATCTTGAAGGTAGAGCCGGGCGGATAGGTGCCCTGCACCGTCTTGTTCACCAGCGGGCGATATTCGGAGTTGAGCAGCGGGTTGTAGTCCGCCGAAGAGATTCCGCCGATAAAGAGGTTGGGATCGTAGCTGGGGGCAGAGGCAATGGCCGCGAGATCGCCGCTTTCACAGTCGATCACCACGACAGCGGCGCTTTCCCCATCGAGCCGGGCCTGCACGTAGCCTTGCAGATGCGCATCCACTGTCAGCTGCAGGTCCGCACCCGATTGGCCTTCGCGGCGCGAAAGCTCCCGCATCACCCGGCCCGTGGCGTTAACCTCCACCTGCTTGGTACCGGCAGACCCGCGCAGCACGGCTTCTTCGCGGGCCTCGACATTGATCTTGCCGATCTGGAAGCGCGGAATGCGCAGAACCTGATCCGGGTCTTCGAGCGCGTCGAGATCCGCTTGGCTCACCCGGCCCACACGACCGACGACATGGGCGAAATCCTGACCGCGGGGATAGACACGCGCCAGGCCCACCTCCGGCGTGATGCCGGGCAGGGCGGGGGCGTTGACGGAGACGCGGCTGACATCGTCCCACGAGACGTCTTCCAGCACCGTCACCGGCAGGAAGGGGGCGGAACGGTTGACCTCCGCAATGACCCGTTCGCGCGTTTCTGCGTCTAGTTCAACAAGGGTAGAGAGCCGGTCCAGCACCGCTTCCACGTCGCCTGCGTCTTCGCGCACCAGCACGATCCGGTAGCTTGGGACGTTCTGCGCCAGCCGTCGCCCGTTGCGGTCGAAAATCTCGCCCCGCGCGGGCGGGATGAGCCTGATATTGATGCGGTTTTCCTCCGCCAGAAGGCGGAACTGGTCGGCCTGATCGACCTGCAGATACCGCATCCGCGCGGCCAGCCCGCCCATGAACAGCAGTTGCGCGCCACCCAGAAGGGCGGCCCGGCGGGTCAGCTTGCCATGGCTGGCATCGATTTCGGCGCGGTTGCGTCTCATACGGGGCGGTTCCTGTTCATGCGCGGTAGCCCATGGAATCGAGATCCGTGGTCGTCGGGCGGCGGACCCCCAGAACGCCGTGGGTCACGAGGACAATCAAGGGGTAGGATAACAGAGTGGCCCCGAGTTCGGAAAGGCTCAGTGTCAGGGAAGGGACGGGTACCATCACGATCGCGAGAATGAGCCGATTGCCCATCAGCACCATCGTGGTCACCACGGCTACCGCCACCCATTCTGCCGCAAAGGTGGAATCGCGCAGGTTGCGGATGCGCCCCTTGAGGTTTTCGCACCCCAGAAGTGCCAGCAGGGACCACAACCCGGGGGGGCGCTGCAGCAGCAGGTCGCTCAGCAGGAAGATGCCCGCCAGCAAAAGGGGCGGGACGTAGTCCGGGCGGCGCAATACCCATGCAAAGGCAAAACCGAGCAGCAGGTCGGGGCCTGCCCATGTCCGCGGGGTTGTCTGAAGGGGCAACAGGTTGAAGAACAGGATCGTCAGCGCAAGCAGCACGAAGGTGCCGCGCATGATCCAGATTCTCGTGACGGATTTATCTATCATTGCCTGTCGCTGTCACTGTCGGGGAGGCGCGGCCCGATGAAATCCGCGCCGCCTTCGCTTGCGCCCACGACCTGCGAATCCTGTGGGACGGTTTCATTGCCGAGGTGGCGAAGGACCCGCAGGAATTCAAGACGCTCGTAATCGGCAGCGAGCCTGACGCGCAGCCGCCCGCCCGGATCGGCGGCGACCTGACCGATCAGCACACCCGCCGGAAAGACACCCCCGTCGCCCGAGGATATGACCCTGTCGCCCGGGCGGACGAGATCCGGGTTTTCGAGGAAGTCCACCGGCGGCGCGGGCGAATTGTCCCCCGCGATGATGGCCCGTTGCCCCGATGGCTGGATGATGGCGGGTATGCGGCTGGAGGCATCGGTCAGCAGGATGACCCGTGAGGTATTTTCGGCCACGCCCGAAATGCGCCCCACAAGGCCGATGCCGTCCATGGTGGCCCATCCATCCACCAGCCCGTCGCGCTTGCCGACGTTCAGCAGGACGGATTGGCGAAAGGGCGAGCCACTGTCGGCGAGCACGACCCCTGTAATATAGGTCAGCCGGGGATCGAGCCGCACGTTGTTGAGGTCCAGCAGGCGCGCGTTTTCCTGCTCCAGCTGCAGGGCGGCTTCCTTCCAGGCCTGCATCTGGCGCAATTCGCTGCGCAGCTCCTGATTCTGTTCCGAAAGCCGCTGGTAGCTCTGAAAATCCCGAAACAGGTTCACGGTGCCGGTCACGGGGGCCATGGCCCATTCGAGGTTGGGCACCACGCGGTCGGTGATCTGCGCGCGGAAGCGTTCAACCCGCGGGCTGTCGATGCGCCAGACGAGGAAGATGGCCCCCAGCGCCAGTATCAGAACCGTCATCAGCAACCGGCGAAGGGGGCCGGTGTAGTCGCTGGAACTGTTACGGTCCTTTGCCATTCTGGCGATCCTCCTGCCCGGGGTTCAGGCAGGGCAGTCCTGCCGCCATCCGGGATGGGGTAAGGGTATGTTCAGCTGTCGTAATCGATGGCGTGACGCAGCTGCTTTTCGTATTCGAGCGCCTTGCCGGTCCCCAGTGCCACGCAGTTCAGCGGTTCATCCGCGACGGAAATGGCCAGTCCGGTCTGCTCGCGCAGGGCGAGGTCCAGATCACCCAGCAATGCCCCGCCACCGGTGAGCATCACGCCCCGATCGACGATATCGGCGGCCAGATCGGGCGGAGTGGTCTCGAGCGCCGTCATCACGGCCTCGCAGATCTGCTGCACGGGTTCTGCAAGGGCTTCAGCAATCTGCGCCTGTGTCACCTCGATTTCCTTCGGCACGCCGTTCAGAAGGTCGCGCCCGCGAATCTGCATGGAGGTACCGCGCCCGTCGTCGGGCATCCGGGCCGTACCGATGGAGGTCTTGATCCGTTCGGCGGTCGTTTCACCCACAAGGATGTTCTGCTGCCGGCGCAGGTAGCTGATGATCGCCTCGTCCATCCGGTCGCCACCGACGCGCACGGAGCGGGCGTAGACGATGTCACCCAAGGACAGGACCGCCACTTCGGTGGTACCGCCGCCGATATCCACCACCATGTTACCGGTGGGATCGGTGATGGGCATGCCCGCGCCGATGGCCGCCGCGATGGGTTCCGCGATCAGCCCCGCGCGCCGTGCGCCCGCGGAAAGCACGGACTGGCGGATCGCCCGCTTTTCCACCGGTGTGGCACCATGGGGCACACAAACGATGATCTTGGGCTTGGAGAAGGTCGAGCGTTTGTGCACCTTGCGGATGAAATGCTTGATCATTTCCTCGGCGGTGTCGAAGTCCGCGATGACGCCTTCGCGCATGGGGCGGATCGCCTCGATGGAGCCGGGGGTGCGGCCCAGCATCAGCTTGGCGTCCTCACCCACCGCGAGCACTTTCTTGACGCCGTCCTTGACGTGGTAGGCCACCACCGACGGTTCGCTCAGGATGATGCCACGCCCCTTGACGTAGACCAATGTGTTCGCCGTTCCGAGGTCGATTGCCATGTCGGAGGAGAACAGGCCGTGCAAATTTCCTAGAAGCGACATCGGGCAAAAAACCTTGCAAAATTCTCATCGGCCCGGAACTCCGACCGGAGCGGGCTGATCGCCCTTATAGGCAGGACCGCCTCCGGGTGAAAGGGGGGGCAAAGTGGCAGGGTGGCACGATGTTGCCGGTGCGCTATGCTGAGGGGAACCGCGATTGCCCCCGGTGTGAAGGAGACGAGGAACATGAAAAAGATACAATCGCTTGGCGTACACCATATTACGCTCACAGGCGCCGACCGGCAAAGCTCCATCGACTTCTGGGAAGGGGTGCTAGGCATGCCTTTCATCTTCGACCAGCCGAACCTTGACGATCCGGACGAAGGGCATCTTTATTTCGATCCCGGCGACGGTCGTCTCATCACCATCTTCACGAATGAGAATCGCCGCGCCATGCACAACCGCACGCCCATGGACCCGGGCTGCGTGCATCACATCGCCTTCGAAGTGGACCGCGCCATGTTCGACCAGGTGCTCGACCGCCTCGAAGAGCGCGGGATCGGAAACTCGGGCGTGAAGGATCGCGGTTTCATGCACTCGATCTATTTCAAGGATCCGCTGGGTCTACTGATCGAACTGGCCTGCTACGCTTTCATCCCGCCCCGCGGGTCCAGCCATGCTGAAGTGATGCTGGAAGCGCACAAGATACGCGTGGCCGCCGGGGATCACCACATAGAGCGCCAGCATCTTGCGGATGCGAGCGCGCTGATCGTGGAGCGGTCACAGGCGTCGCTCAGCGAAGATCGGGGACCGAAGAACCCCTATCGTTAAGAGGTTTGTCCTGCCCAAAGACGAAGGCCCCGCGCGATCGGCGCGGAGGCTTGTTTTCATGGGCGAGGGAGCCTCAGCTCACGTCCTTGTAGCTGACTTCGCGCTTGTCGGTGCCGCCCTTTTCGCGGCGCACCAGCAAGCGGTTCAGCGCATGGACATAGGCCCGGACGGAGGCCACCACGGTATCGGTGTCGGCGGACTGGCCCGTCACGATGCGGCCGTCTTCCTCCATCCGGACCGATACGGTCGCCTGCGCATCCGTGCCCTCTGTCACGGCATGCACCTGATAAAGCTGCAGCCGCGCCGTATGGGGCACGAGCGCCTTGATACAGTTGAAGGCCGCGTCGACAGGCCCGTCGCCGGTCTGGCTGGTGCTTTGTTCCGTGCCGTCGACATCCAGAACCATCTCGGCCTTCTGGGGCCCTTCCGTGCCGCAGACGACCGTCATGGAAACGAGCTTAAGGCGCTCGTTTTCAGGGTCGGTCGATGTCCGCATCAGCGCGACAAGGTCGTCCTCGTAGATTTCCTTCTTGCGGTCGGCCAGTTCCTTGAACCGCACAAAGACGTCCTTGAGCTGGTTGTCCCCAAGCTCATAGCCGAGGTTCTCAAGCTTTGACCGCAGCGCCGCGCGGCCAGAATGTTTGCCCATCACGATGTTGGTTTCGGTCAGGCCCACGTCTTCGGGGCGCATAATCTCGAACGTCTCGGCGTTTTTCAGCATGCCGTCCTGATGGATACCGCTTTCATGCGCAAAGGCGTTCTTGCCCACGATCGCCTTGTTGAACTGCACGGCAAAGCCGCTGACGGCGGCGACCCGGCGAGAGATGTTCATGATCTTGGTGCTGTCGACGCGCGTCTCGTAAGGCATAATGTCATTGCGCACTTTCAGCGCCATCACGACTTCCTCAAGCGCGGTATTGCCCGCCCGTTCGCCAAGGCCATTGATCGTGCATTCGATCTGGCGCGCGCCCGCCTCCACGGCGGCGAGGCTGTTTGCCGTCGCCATGCCCAGATCGTTGTGGCAATGGGTGGCGAATACGATTTCATCCGCGCCGGGAACGTTTTCCAGCAGTTTGGCGATCAGTTGCGCGCTTTCGCGCGGTGCGGTGTATCCCACGGTATCGGGAATGTTGATCGTGGTGGCGCCCGCCTTGATGGCGATTTCCACGACCCGGTAAAGGTAATCCAGTTCCGTCCGCGTGGCGTCCATGGGGGACCATTGCACGTTGTCGCAAAGGTTCCGGGCATGGGTCACCGTATCGTGGATGCGCTCGGCCATTTCGTCCTGTGTGAGGTTCGGAATGGCCCGGTGGAGCGGCGAGGTGCCGATGAAGGTATGAATGCGCGGTTGATTGGCGTGTTTGATCGCTTCCCAGCAGCGGTCAATGTCGGGCATCTGCGCCCGGGCAAGGCCGCAGATCACCGCGTTCTTCGATTGACGGGCAATTTCGCTGACGGCCTTGAAATCCCCTTCGGAAGCGATGGGAAAGCCCGCTTCGATGATATCGACGCCCATTTCGTCCAGAAGGCTTGCGATTTCCAGCTTCTCGGCATGGGTCATGGTGGCGCCTGGGCTCTGTTCGCCATCCCGAAGGGTGGTGTCGAATATGAGTACGCGGTCTTGATGTGCTGTATCGGTCATGTCGGATCTTTCATTCTGCTGTGCTGTTGTTCGTGGCGCGCGACACATCCCTCTGAGCGGGCGCGCCGGGCCGGCACGCTCAGAGGCGGCTTAGCAGCAGCAGGGTGTGACGCGGCAGCAGTGCCGCGCAGGGGCGCATCGACGTGTGGTGTTGAGCAGCCATATTCATGGCCGCCAAGATACGGAGACGGCACGAAAAGAAAAGGGCAAAATTGCCCCCGCGCCGTCCGGACTTGAAGGCCCTTCGTCCTCCGCTATCTCCCGGATATGGATGACCTGCACAAACCGAAGCTCGTGGGGCTCAATCATATCGTTCTCGAAGTGGGCGATCTGACCGCAGCGCTCGATTTCTATCATGCGATCTTCGCTTTCCGCCTGAGGGGCCGCGAAGAAGACATGGCCTTTCTGGATATGGGTGATCAGTTCCTCGTGCTTGCAGAGGGGCGGGACCAGTCCGCGGACAAGACCCGGCATTTCGGGTTGGTGGTCGACGACCGCAGCACCGTGCCGGACAGGGTAAAGGCTGCAGGAGGACGCATGCTGGATACACCCTTCGTCGATTTCCTCGATCCATGGGGCAATCGGGTTCAGGTCGTTGAATATCGCGACCTGCAATTCACCAAGACGGACGCGGTTCTCGAAAAACTCGGCGTGAGCCCGGATAAGAGCGCCGATGCCCTTGCCGAGCTTCACGAAAAAGGGCTGCGCTGAGGGTTGGCGCGCAAGACGCTTATCCTCGGGGCTTCCGGCGGTATTGGCAGCGCCCTGGCCCGCGCGTGCAGGGCGCAGGGCGATATGGTCACCACGTTTTCCCGGCGCGAAGAGGGCTTCGATCTGATGGACGAAATCGGGGTAAAGCGGCACTTGTCTGCGCTGGACGGCCCCTTTGAGCGTATCGTGATTGCGACGGGCGCGTTGGAGATCGAAGGCGCTGCGCCGGAAAAGACGATCCGCGCGGTCGGACAACAGGCAATGCTGGACCAGTTCGCGCTGAATGCCGTGGGGCCTGCGCTGGTTCTGGCGCACGCGCCCGACCTTCTGCCCCGGGATCGCCGCGCCGTTTTGGCGGCGCTGTCCGCCCGTGTCGGCTCCATCGGCGACAACCACATCGGAGGCTGGATAAGCTACCGCAGTGCAAAGGCCGCCCTGAACCAGATCGTCCATACCGCGGCCATCGAACTGGCCAGAACGCACCCGCAAAGCATCTGCGTCTCGCTGCATCCGGGCACGGTGGCGACGCCATTTACAGAAAATTACCTTGGCCGGCATCCGGCCGTTAAGCCCGAGGAGGCCGCCGCGAACCTGCTGCGTGTGATGGAAGGGCTGCGTTCCGAAGATACCGGCGGATTCTTCGACTGGGCCGGCAAGCCTGTCCCGTGGTGAGCCGCCTTGTCCTGATACTGGGCGATCAACTGACGCCGGGTCTTTCCGCCCTGCGCGAAGCCCGTAAGGACGGCGATATCATCGTCATGGCCGAAGTCATGGAAGAGGCGGAATACGTCCGCCACCACCCGATGAAAATCGCGCTGATCTTTTCGGCTATGCGCAAGTTCGCGGCGGAACTGGAGGCCGAGGGTTGGGACATCCGCTACACCCTGCTGGACGATACGGGCAACGCCGGCTCCATCGTGGGGGAATTGCTGCGCCGCGCCGAAGAAACAGGGGCGGGCGAAGTCCTCATGACGGAGGCAGGCGAATGGCGGCTCATCGAAAAGCTGAAATACGCACCGATCAAGGTACGGACCCTGCCTGATGACCGGTTCCTCGCCTCCCACGCGGAGTTCGAGGAATGGGCCAAGGGCCGCAAGGCCTTGCGGATGGAATATTTCTACCGCGACATGCGCCGCCGCACCGGCCTGATGATGGAGGGCGACGATCCTGCGGGCGGCCAGTGGAACTTTGACCACGACAACCGCAAACCTGCGGGCGGCGAGCTGAAGTTCGTGCCACCCCCGGCTTTCGAACCTGACGAAACTGTGCGCGATGTGCTCGAGCTGGTCGCGGCACGATTCGGCGACAATTTCGGGGACCTTGAACCTTTCACACTGGCGACGACGCGGGCAGAGGCGCTCGAGGCGTTGGATCACTTCGTGACGCACGCCCTACCGCGGTTTGGCGACTATCAGGATGCGATGCTGACGGACGAACCCTTTCTCTATCACGCGCTGCTGTCGCCTTATATGAATCTCGGCCTTCTGGGTCCCCTGGAGGTCTGCAAGGCGGCTGAAAAGGCTTGGCAGGCGGGCGATGTTCCCATCAACGCCGCTGAAGGTTTCATCCGCCAGATCATCGGCTGGCGTGAATATGTGCGCGGTATCTATTTCCTTGAAGGCCCCGACTATACCACCCGCAACGCGCTGCAACACACCCGCGATCTGCCCGATTTCTACTGGGGCGCCGGAACGCGGATGAATTGCGTGTCACAAGCGGTGACCCAGACCCGTAAACATGCCTATGCGCATCATATCCAGCGGCTGATGGTGACAGGCAACTTCGCCCTGCTCGCCGGAGTGGACCCGGCGCAGGTGCATGAATGGTATCTGGAAGTCTACGCCGACGCCTATGAATGGGTGGAGGCCCCCAATACCATCGGCATGAGTCAGTTCGCGGATGGCGGCGTCATCGCGTCAAAGCCCTATGTCTCATCGGGCGCCTATATCAACAGGATGTCGGATTACTGCAAAACCTGCGACTACAAGGTCAGCAGGAAAACGGGCGAGGGGGCCTGCCCGTTCAACCTGCTTTACTGGCATTTCCTCGACCGGCACCGCGACCGGTTCGAGGGGAATTCGCGCATGGGCAACATGTATCCGACCTGGGACCGGATGGACGCGGACCGCAAGGAAACCGTGCTGAAGGACGCGACCGCGTGGTTGGCGCGGCTGGACGCGGGCGAGGAAGTCTAGCCCGCGGCGCTTTGTGCCTTCGCTGTTCCATCATGGACAGCGCGGCTGTCGACAGGCGCCTCGTCCCGCTCATTCATTCCGTAGTCCCGCAGGACATGGGCAACCCGCAGGCGGTAATCGCGGAAAATGGTATCCCGCCCCCGCTGCTGGGCGCCCCGGTGGGCCGTCAGCTTGCGCCATTCCTCCAGCGCCTCTTCGTCCCTGAAAACCGAGATCGACAGCAACTTGTCCGGATCGGTCAGGCTCTGAAACCGTTCGACGGAGATAAAGCCGTCGATCTGTTCGACCAAGGGGCGCATTTTCGCCGCGAGGTCGAGGTATTCGGTCCGGCGATCCGGATCAGGATAGACTTCGAAGATAACCGCGATCATTGGATGCTCCCTCGCGATGGTGATGTGACTGGTTTGAGTGTGATGCTGGTATCCCGCGCCGCCATTCCGCCAAAGCGCGCGCTTCAGCCTTCTTCTTCCAGCGCGCCGTTCTCCCAGCTGCCGCTGGCCTCTTCGCCGGTCGCGTAACGCATGGTGCCGCTGCCCTGCCTCTTGCCCGCCTTGAAGGTCCCCTCATAGACATCGCCATTGGCATAGGTCGCGACGCCCTGGCCCTCGATCTCGCCGCGATTCCACTCACCTTCGTATTTGAAGCTGCTGGCCATCACGATGGAGCCCTGACCATGGCGCTGCCCGTTGTCGAACATGCCTTCGTAGACGGTACCGTCGGGATAAGTCGCCTTGCCCATGCCGTGGCGCTGACCGTCTTTCCATTCGCCTTCGTAGCGGTAGCCGTCCGCATAGGTCATGACGCCTTGCCCATCGTTGCGGGCGTTCTTGAACCCGCCTTCGTAGACGACGCCATTGGTGTATGTAGCCTTGCCCTCGCCCTCGATCACGCCGGCGGACCATTCCCCTTCATAGGTGGAGCCGTCGGGATAGGTGATCTTGCCCGTACCATCGGCCAGATCGTCGCGGAAACTGCCGACATAGACCGACCCGTCAGGGTAGGTCACCGTGCCCTGACCCTCGATCTGGCCCTCGACCCAGTCGCCTTCGTAGCGATAGCCGTCCGCCCCGGTGAAAACGCCGGTGCCGTGACGCCGGTCATCCTTGAATTCACCTTCGTAGATGTCGCCGTTTTCATAGACGACCTTGCCGCTGCCTTCGCGGCGCCCCCCGACGAGGTCGCCTTCGTAGACATCCCCGTTGGGTTGGGTCAGCGTACCGGTGCCATTGATCTGCCCGTCCTTCCACAGGCCGACGTAGACCAGCCCGTCCGGCATCGTCAGCGTGCCAGTGCCATTGCGCTTGCCATCCGCAATCTCACCCTCGTAGACGGCGGAATCCGGGTAGGTGATCGTGCCGACGCCTTGCTTCACGCCATCGACCCAGTCGCCCTTGTATTCGTAGCCGCCGGGGCTCTGCATCACGCCCTTGCCATGATGCTTGGCATTGCGGAACTGGCCTTCGTAGCGCACGCCGTTGGCGTAAAGCGCGACGCCGGTGCCCATGATCGCCCCCGCTTCCCATTCGCCTTCATAGGTGCCGCCATCGGCGAATGTGATCTTGCCGAAACCGTCCGGCTTGCCCTTGGCGAAATTGCCTTCGTAGACCGACCCGTTGGGAAAACGGGCGACGCCTTCGCCCTTTATTTCGCCTTCGACCCATTCACCGCTGTATTCGTACCCGTTGGGCAGCTTGTAGGTGCCCGTGCCGTGCTGAAGGCCGCCCCGGAATGTGCCTTCGTATATGCCCCCGTCGTCGTATTGCTTCGTCAGCACCTCGCCGTCCTGTGCAAGGGCGGGCAGGGGCAAGAGCGAAAATGCGAAGAACAGCGTGCGAAGGGACATTGGCGAACCTGTTTTACCGGGCGGGCGATGGTCGGTTCCGGGGGGCCGCCCCACCCCTGCGGCGCCCATCCCGAACCTAAGCAATGGGGGCAGGCTGGGCAATCGTCTTTTGGCGCGTCGGCGGGGGCGGGCTTTCCCTCGTCGTGCGATCTGCTACATCGGTCACGGAATTTCGAAGGGACCGGCACATGACGGAGCGTTTCCGCATCACTCTGGGGCAGTTGAACCCGACCGTCGGCGACCTTGCGGGGAACGCCGACCTTGCCCATGCCGCCTGGCAGGAGGGGCGGGAGACAGGGGCCGATCTGGTCGCGCTGCCTGAAATGTTCCTGTCAGGCTACAACGCGCAGGATCTGGTGATGAAGCGCGCCTTCCAGATGGATGTGATGAACCACCTCGAAAAGCTGGCCGAACGTTGCGCCGACGGCCCCGCGCTGGCCATCGGTGCGCCGTGGGTCGAGGGCACGAACCTCTACAATGCCTATGTCGTGCTAAAAGACGGGCGCATTGCGCATCAGAGCTTCAAGCACGAGTTGCCCAACGAAACGGTTTTCGACGAGGTCCGCGTGTTCGACCCCGCCCCCCTCGGCGGTCCCTATGACGTGAATGGCGTGCGCATCGGTTCCCCCGTGTGCGAAGATGCCTGGCACCCGGACGTGGCCGAAACGTTGGAGGAGACGGGCGCGGAGTTCCTGCTGGTGCCCAACGGGTCGCCTTATTACCGCGGGAAGAGGGAGACGCGGCTCAACATGATGGTGGCCCGGGTGGTCGAAACCGGATTGCCGCTCATTTACCTCAACATGGTGGGCGGGCAGGACGATCAGGTCTTCGACGGTGCCTCCTTCGCGCTCAACCCGGGCGGCAAGCTGGCGTTACAGATGCCTGCCTTCGACGCCATGGTGCGGCATATCGACCTTGAACGCGGACCGGAGGGCTGGCGGATCGTCCCCCAGGAGCCGGCGAAACTGCCCGACCAGTGGGAGCAGGATTACCACGTCATGGTGCTGGCCTTGCGTGATTACATGCGCAAGACGGGGTTCTCGAAGGTCTTGCTGGGCCTTTCCGGCGGGATCGATTCCGCGCTCGTCGCTGTGATCGCGGTCGATGCGCTGGGGGCCGATAACGTCCGCTGCGTGATGCTGCCGTCGGAATATACTTCCCAGGGTTCGCTGGACGATGCGGAGGAACTGGCAAAGGCGCTGGGCTGCCGCTACGACTATGTTCCCATCGGCCCCGCCCGCAGCGCGATCACCGAAACCCTTGCGCCCCTGTTCGAAGGGCACAATCCCGACCTGACGGAAGAGAACATCCAGTCCCGCCTGCGGGGGCTGTTGCTCATGGCATTGTCGAACAAGTTCGGGGAAATGCTGCTGACCACGGGCAACAAGTCCGAAGTGGCGGTGGGATATGCGACGATCTACGGCGACATGTCGGGCGGCTACAATCCGATCAAGGATCTCTACAAGATGCGGGTGTTCGAAACCTGCCGCTGGCGCAATGCGAACCACCGCGACTGGATGAGCGGCCCCGAAGGCGCCGTCATACCGCAAAACATCATCGACAAGCCTCCATCGGCCGAGCTGCGCGATGATCAGAAGGACAGCGACAGCCTGCCCGATTACCCCGTGCTGGACGAGATCCTCGAAATTCTCGTCGACCGGGACGGATCCGTGGCGGATGCGGTCGCGGCGGGGCACGACCGGGAAACGGTGCGGAAGGTGGAAAAGCTGATCTATGTCAGCGAGTACAAACGCTATCAGTCCGCCCCCGGCCCGCGGCTGACAAAGGGTGCCTTCTGGCTCGACCGGCGTTATCCGATCGTGAACCGCTGGCGCGATCCGAGCTGAAGCCTCGCGGAGCACAATCCGCTTATGTTCCGTTGAGAATGCCAGCGCAGGGCGCGGCCCGAAAAGCCGGCTGATAATCGCCGGTTTCACCGCTCTCGCGGCAAGCTTTGGCCGAATGGATGCCCGCTACCCGCCGGTACCGCATTTGATATCCGATAACATGGAACGAGTGCCGCGATTGCCCGTTCGATTGCTGTTCGAGCGGCGCGCTGAATACGGATGTTCATGAGGGACACCGGCGCCCCGCAAGGAAAGGAAGAGAAAATGCGTATTGTGAAACTTGGAATGATCTCGGCAATCGCCCTGACATCTGCAGCCCCCGTCTTCGCGCAATCTGCCGAAGCCATGGCTGCCACGGATCTGAATGTGCGCAGCGACCCCGGACCCCAGTTCGAGGTTGTCGATGTGATCCCCGGCGGCGAAACCGCTGCCATTCAGGGCTGCCTGGAAGAGCGCCGCTGGTGCAAGGTGACCTATGACGGGAACGAAGGCTGGTCTTATTCCGACTATCTCGCGGTGAACGTGGATGAGCAGGCGGTCGCCCTGACCACACGCCCCGCGGTGATCGAAGTGGAGACGCTGACCTACGAAAACGTCGAACAGACGGAAAATGACACCAATACAGGTGTTGCAGCCGGTGCCACAGCCGGTGCGCTTGCCGCTGCCGTTGTCGGCGGGCCGATCGGTGCTGTCGCCGCTGCCGGGCTTGTGGGCGCGGTTGCAGGTGGTGCGGTCATCGAACCGACCACGGAGACCATCACATTCGTCAAGGCCAACCCGGTCGAGACTGTCTACCTCGATGGTGAAGTCGTCGTAGGCGCCGGTGTCCCCCAGACCGTGACAACCTACGAAGTGCCGCAGGAAGGTCTGCGCTACGTCAACATCAACAGCCAGACCGTTCTGGTCGATGCCGAGACAGGTGTGATCGTACAGGTTCTGCGCTAAACCTTGCGTAGCAACCAATTAGGGGAGGGGTCCGGTTTCCGGGCCCCTTTTTTTCGATGGCTATCCGGTTGAGCAGGGATGGTCCGAAATGCTTGCAGACGCGACGCTCGCTGGACAAAGACGCGCCCCTGTGACACTTCCGGCGCAACAGGAGTAGAGCCATGTCCGACCAGACCCCCGATCAGATCATCACCCGTTTCGCGCCCTCCCCGACAGGGTGGATCCACGTGGGCAACCTGCGCACCGCATTGATGAACTGGATGATCGCGCGGAAAGCTGGTGGGACCTTCATCCTGCGGATCGACGACACCGATCCCGAACGGTCCAAGGAAGAATACGTCGACGGGATCAAGCGTGATCTCGACTGGCTCGGCCTGCATTGGGATCGGGTGGAGCGCCAGTCCGAACGACTGGACCGGTACGGGGAAGCCGCTGAGGAGTTGCGCCGCATGGGCCGCTTCTACGAGGCGTTCGAGACGCCGACGGAACTGGACCTCAAGCGCAAGAAGCAGCTGAACATGGGGCGCCCTCCGGTCTATGACCGGGCGGCGCTGAAACTGTCCGACGCCGAAAAAGATGCCCTGCGCGCCGAGCGCGGTGCCGGGGTGTGGCGGTTCAAGCTGGATCAGGAGCGGATCGAGTGGCGCGACGGTATCTTGGGCGACATCTCGATCGACGCCGCCAGTGTCAGCGACCCCGTACTGATCCGTGGAGACGGGCAGATCCTCTATACGCTCGCATCTGTTGTGGACGACACCGAGATGGGGGTGACCCATGTGGTGCGCGGCTCCGATCATGTGACCAACACGGCCACCCAGATCCAGATCATGCAGGCGCTGGGCGGGAGTGTTCCGGAATTTGCCCATCATTCCCTGCTGACGGGTCCGCAGGGCGAGGCGCTGAGCAAACGTCTCGGCGTGCTGGCACTGAAGGATCTGCGTGAACGCGGCGTGCAGCCGATGGCGCTGTTGAGCCTGATGGCGCGGCTCGGCTCGTCGGACCCGGTCGAATTGCGCACGGATCTCGAAACACTGATCGAAGGGTTCGATATCGGGCATTTCGGTTCCGCTCCGACCAAGTTCGATGTAGAGGATCTCTTCCCCCTGACAGGGCGCTATTTGCAGACGCTCCCGCTCGAACGCGTGGCGGAAGAGGTCCGCGCCGCCGGGGTGCCCGATGCGCAGGCGGAGCGTTTCTGGTCTGTGACCCGCGAAAACATCCGCACCCTGCGGGACCTGCCCGCGTGGTGGGTCATGTTCCGTGATGGCGCCGAGCCCGTGATCGAGGAAGAAGACCGCGCCTTCGTCGCGCAGGCGATGGAACTGCTGCCCGAACCGCCCTTCAATGACGAGACATGGGCGCAGTGGACGAGCGAGGTGAAGGAAGCCACCGGGCGCAAGGGCCGGGGGCTTTTCCGCCCCCTGCGGCTTGCGCTCACGGGGCAGGAACACGGGCCTGACATGGCGCAGGTCATGCCTCTGCTGCAGACCGTGAAGGCCCGTAGCTGATCGCGCGTTTGAGGCTGCTGCCGGACGCTCCGCGGGGAGTATTTGCCAAAGGGTGAAGGGGCTGCGCGCCTCAGGGCGCGGAATGCGTGATTTCCGGTGTTTCCCGCCGGCGGGGGCGCATACCCGGCGCGACACGGGCGAGGTTTTCGTCGACCAGTGCTTTTTCTTCATCCGTCAGGGGTTGGTGGCGCGGATAAAGCGGATTATCCCGGTCGTCCAGAACCGCTGTGTCCCAATTGTCGGTGGTGTCGAAAAAGCGGGTGACGCCGTCGATGCCATAGACCCGCGCGAACCCCTGTACCACCACGTCGAGATAGCTCAGCAGGATCACGTGATCGCCCGCCGCGCCGGTTTTTTCGGGCGGTATGGCGTAATGGGATACGTCCGGGGAGGGCAGGATATCGTGCAGCACCGCCCCGCCCGATGCATGCCGGGCATAGCCGTATTCGCGGGCGTCGAGTGCCGCCCAGTCGGCGCCGGGAACCGCTGCGACAAGCCCGTCGATCGTCGTTTCGCGGTGTGGATTGACGCTGAGAAAGACGACCTCGCGCCCTGCGGTACGCACCCACGCGCGGCGCCAGCCCTGCAGGCGCGCGGGGCGGGTATCGGGGTAGTCGTGGGTGTTGCGATTGACGAGGCTGCCGTAGCCAAAGAAATATGGAGTCATGCCGCATGGATAGGCAGGCGCTTCACCCATGGCAAGGTCTCCGGATGGTGCAAGGCCGGTTCATGCCGTCTTGACCTGCTCATGCGCCCCGGCCTACCTATGTGCATCCGTCACGGGAGAATCGGCCTTGCCGATGCCGAAGGAGCAACCGCCCCGGAAACTCTCAGGCCGCAGGACCGCGACGGGACCGACAGACTCTGGAGAGAGGCGCGTGCGCCCGCCGAAGGGATAACGATCTCAGGCGAAAGGACAGAGGGGGCACTTGCGGGTCGCATGTCGCGGCGCGGTTGTGCCGGTTGGTCTTTGGGCTTCCGGTCGGACAGGAAAGAGACCGGATGACCGAACTGAAGCGGACCCCCCTTTACGATCTTCACATGGCGCAGGGCGCCAAGATGGTACCCTTCGCTGGCTATGAAATGCCGGTGCAATATCCGATGGGCGTGATGAAGGAACACCTTCAGACCCGCGAGGCGGCCGGTCTGTTCGATGTGAGCCACATGGGGCAGGTACTGCTTTCGGGCGCGTCCTGGGACGCGGTGGCGAAAGCCTTCGAGGCGCTGGTGCCGCAGGACGTTCTGGGCCTTGAGGACGGGCGCCAGCGCTATGGATTTTTCACTAACGAAGAGGGCGGGATCGAGGATGACCTGATGTTCGCCCGGCGGGGGCAGGACCTCTTTGTCGTGGTGAACGCCGCCTGCAAGGAAGCGGACATCGACCGGATGCGTGCGGCGCTGGAGCCCGGGGTGACGATTACGGAACTGGGGGATCGTGCATTGCTGGCGCTGCAGGGCCCGGCGGCGGAAGACGTGATGGCGGGTCTCGACCCCCGGGCCGGCGACATGCGGTTCATGGATTTGCGGGAACTCGAACTCGGCGGAATTGCGGTCTGGGCCTCGCGCTCTGGTTATACGGGCGAGGACGGCTGGGAGATTTCGGTGCCGGGGGACGAGGCCACACGCCTCGCCGAGCTTTTGCTCGCCTCATCCGAGGTGGCCCCGATCGGATTGGGCGCGCGGGATTCGCTGCGGCTTGAGGCGGGCCTGTGTCTCTACGGCAATGACATCGATGCGGAGACCGACCCGGTGGCGGCGGCACTGACATGGGCCATCCAGAAAGCACGCCGCCCCGGCGGCGCGCGGGCCGGGGGGTTTCCCGGTGCCGAGGCGGTGTTTCAGGCGCTGGAACACGGCCCCGACCGCAAGCGGGTCGGGCTGCTTCCCGACGGACGCGCGCCCATGCGGGCGGGCACGCCGGTTTTCGACAGGCAGGAAGGCGGCGATCCCGTGGGCATCGTGACATCCGGAAGCTTTGGCCCCACTGTCGGCGGGCCGGTCGCCATGGGATATGTCGATGCCGAGCATCACGAAACCGGAACGCGGCTCTGGGGTGAGGTGCGCGGAAAGCGGCTGCCCTTGACCGTTGCAAAGCTGCCTTTTGTCGCGGCAAACTTCAAACGTTGAACGAAACAGGGAACGAGCACATCATGAAATTCACCGAGGAACACGAGTGGCTGCGCGTGGAGGGCGACGAGATCGTCGTCGGCATCACGAACCATGCGGCCGAACAACTGGGCGATGTGGTTTTCGTCGAACTCCCGGACGAAGGGATCACCGTCAGCAAGGACGATGAAGTCGTGGTGATCGAAAGCGTCAAGGCGGCGTCGGACATCCTCGCCCCGATTGACGGGGAGATCACGGAAGTGAACTCCGCGCTGACCGACACCCCCAGCATGGTGAACGACGATCCGCAGGGGGAGGCATGGTTCTTCAAGATGAAGGCCAGCGATCCCTCGCAGATGGATGATTTCATGGATGAAGCGGCCTACCAGAAGTTCATCGGGTAGCGCGTGACGCCCCGCCGGGAGCCTCCGGCGGGGATTTTTTTGCCATTTGGAAGACGAGGACCTGCAACATGGCTTTCAAGCCGACGGATTACCTGCCCTATGATTTCGCCAACCGGCGGCATATCGGCCCATCGCCTGCGGAAATGGCGGAGATGCTGGACGTGGTGGGTGCAGAAAGCCTCGACGCGCTGATTGACGACACTTTGCCCCGGGGCATCCGGCAGGATGAACCGCTCGATTTTGGCAAGGCGATGAGCGAGCGCGAAGTGCTGGAGCATATGCGGGTTGTCGCCAGCAAGAACCGGGTTCTGACGAGCCTGATCGGGCAGGGCTATCACGGTACGGTGACACCCCCCGCGATCCAGCGCAACATTCTGGAAAATCCGGCGTGGTACACCGCCTATACGCCCTATCAGCCGGAGATCAGCCAGGGCCGGCTGGAGGCGCTGCTGAACTTCCAGACCATGGTGAGCGATCTGACCGGGTTGGAGATTGCCAACGCGTCCTTGCTGGATGAAGCCACCGCCTGCGCCGAGGCGATGACGATGGCGCAGCGCGTGGCCAAATCCAAGGCGAAGGCCTTCTTCGTCGACCGCGACTGTCATCCGCAGAATATCGCCGTGATGCAGACACGCGCCGCGCCGTTGGGGATCGAGGTGATCGTCGGCAATCCGGACAAGCTGGAGGCGGACAAGGTCTTTGGTGCGATCTTCCAGTATCCCGGCACATACGGGCACGTGCGCGATTTCACCCCGCAGATGGAGGCGCTTCACGCCGCACAGGCGGTCGGTATCGTTTCTGCCGATCCGCTGTCGCTCACCCTGTTGAAGGAGCCGGGCGAGATGGGCGCCGACATCGCCGTCGGATCGACCCAGCGGTTCGGCGTGCCCGAAGGCTATGGCGGGCCGCATGCCGCCTATATGGCCTGCCGGGACGCGATGAAGCGGGCCATGCCGGGCCGTATCGTGGGCGTCAGCATCGACGCGCATGGCAACCGGGCCTACCGGCTTTCGCTGCAGACGCGCGAACAGCACATCCGCCGCGAAAAGGCCACGTCCAACGTCTGCACCGCGCAGGCTTTGCTGGCGGTTATGGCCTCCATGTATGCGGTGTTCCACGGCCCCAAGGGGCTGAAGGCCATTGCCCAGCGTATCCACCGCAAGACCGTCCGGCTGGCGAAGGGGCTGGAGGCGGCGGGTTTCAAGGTCGATCCTTCGGCCTTTTTCGATACGATCACCGTGGGCGTGGGGCCGCTGCAGGCGGCGGTTATGAAATCGGCGGTGGACGAGGGGATCAACCTGCGCCGCGTGGGCGAAACGCGCGTGGGCATCACGCTGGATGAGCGGACGCGCCCCGAAACGATCGAGGCGGTCTGGCGCGCCTTCGGGATCGAACGGGCGGATGACGATTTCACCCCCGATTACCGTGTGCCGGACGCGATGTTGCGCACGTCGGATTATCTGACCCATCCGATCTTTCACATGAACCGGGCCGAGACCGAGATGATGCGCTATATGCGTCGTCTGGCGGACCGCGACCTTGCGCTCGACCGTGCGATGATCCCGCTCGGCTCCTGCACCATGAAGCTGAACTCCGCCGCCGAGATGATGCCGGTGAGTTGGCGTGAATTCTCGCTCATCCATCCCTATGCGCCCGCCGATCAGGCCTTGGGATACCGCGAGATGATCGATGACCTGTCGGCAAAGCTGTGCGACATCACCGGATATGACGCGATCTCGATGCAGCCGAATTCCGGCGCGCAGGGCGAATACGCGGGTCTGTTGACCATCGCGGCCTATCACCGGGCGCAGGGGCAGGGGCACCGCAACATCTGCCTCATCCCTATGAGCGCCCATGGTACGAACCCCGCCTCTGCCCAGATGGTCGGCTGGAAAGTCGTGGTTGTGAAGACCGCCTCGAACGGCGACATCGATCTCGACGACTTCCGCGAGAAGGCCGAGAAACACGCCGATGCGCTGGCGGGCTGCATGATCACCTATCCCTCCACGCACGGCGTCTTTGAAGAAACGGTGCATGAGGTCACGCGGATCACCCATGAGGCGGGCGGTCAGGTCTATATCGACGGGGCCAACATGAACGCCATGGTCGGGCTGTCGCGGCCCGGCGACCTCGGTGGAGACGTGAGCCACCTGAACCTGCACAAGACGTTCTGCATCCCCCATGGCGGCGGCGGGCCCGGCATGGGGCCGATCGGGGTCAAGGCGCATCTGATCGCGCATCTGCCGGGGCATCCGGTACGGGGAGGGGCAGAGGGGCCGGTCAGCGCCGCGCCCTACGGCTCGCCCTCGCTCCTGCCGATTTCATGGGCCTATTGCCTTATGATGGGGGGCGATGGGCTGACGCAGGCTACCCGCGTCGCGATCCTGAACGCCAACTATATCGCGCGGCGGCTCGAAGGGGCGTTCGACGTCCTTTACAAGGGGCCGTCGGGCAGGGTCGCGCATGAATGCATCATCGATGTGCGTCCTTTCGACGAGTCCGCCGGGATTACCGTGGAGGATA
Source organism: Sulfitobacter sp. HI0040 (assembly GCF_001634885.1). Lineage (GTDB taxonomy): Bacteria > Pseudomonadota > Alphaproteobacteria > Rhodobacterales > Rhodobacteraceae > Sulfitobacter. Next base: position 32,462 of record NZ_LWEX01000113.1, read on the forward strand.
TCGCCAAGCGTCTGATCGACTGCGGCTTCCACGCGCCCACCATGTCATGGCCGGTGGCCGGTACGCTGATGGTGGAGCCGACGGAGAGCGAGACCAAGGCAGAGCTGGACCGCTTCTGTGAGGCCATGCTCGCCATTCGGGAGGAGATACGCGACATCGAGGAGGGGCGCATCGACGCGCAGAACAACCCGCTCAAGAACGCGCCGCATACGGTCGAGGATTTGGTGCTGGAATGGGGCGAAAGGCCCTATAGCCGGGAGCAGGGATGCTTCCCGCCGGGGGCCTTCCGGGTGGACAAGTACTGGCCCCCGGTCAACCGGGTGGACAACGTTCATGGCGACCGCAACCTGATCTGCACCTGCCCGCCGATGGAAGAATACGCCGAAGCCGCGGAATGAGACTTGCGCCCGCCGGGGTCGTTCAGCACGAACCGGCGGGCGTCTTGGGAATTTCGGCAAGCGGATGGGTGTCGATCATTCGCGTGCGCGAAGCACCTGCGCCGGTCGCACGTTGAGCGCATGAAGCGCAAAGCCCAAGCCCGCCGCCATGGTCGCGACGATACCCCCAGCGATGATGGCGAGCGCGGAGGGCCAGATCACCACGAAATCGGTTTCCATCACGTAGCGGCTCACGGCCCAGCCCCCCAAGACTCCCGCGATGAGAGCGACCGTGCCGGCGAACAATCCCAGAAGCGCGGCCCTCAGCGCGAAGCTGGCGGCGATGGCGCGGCGGGACGCGCCCAAAGTCTTTAGCAGCGCCGCTTCGAAAGCGCGCTCCCCGGCTCCGGCAGCCGCGGCCCCGATCAACACGACGAAACCGGTGACCAGCGTCGCCAGCGCCCCGTAGGAGACGGCCGCGGCGAGGCCGGAGAGGACCTCTGCCACCCGGTCGATCGCATCCCGGACCCTGACGGCCGTAATATTGGGATAGGTCTGGGCGAGGTCGCGCAGTATCGCCGCTTCGGCGTCAGGCGTCGCATAGACGGTCGAGATATAGGTATGGGGGGCGGCGGCGATGGCGGCGGGGTTCATCGTCAGGATGAAACCCAGCGCCGCGCCTGAATAATCCACCGTCTGGAAGTTGGCGATTGTCCCGGTGATGTCCCGGCCCAGCACATTGACCGTCAGGCTGTCACCGAGGGCGAGACCCATTTCCGCGCCTTCCTCCGCCGAAAAGCTGATGAGCGGGGGGCCTTCGTAATCGGGGGGCCACCACTCCCCGGCGGTGATCTCTGCGCGCGGGCCGGGCGCTTCGGCGTAGGTGATGCCCCGGTCGCCCTCCAGAACCCAATGATCGCCTGCGGTTTCCCGGGCCGGTGCGCCGTTGATGGCGGTGATGACGCCGCGCAGCATCGGGGCGCTGTCCACCCGGCTGACGCCGGGGTCGTCGCGCAGGCGGGTCGTGTAGCCCTCCATCTGGTCCTTTTGTATGTCGATGAAGAAGTAGGAGGGCGCGATATCGGGCAGGTTTCCTGCGATGGTCCGCCGGAGGTTACCGTCGATCTGGCCCACGGTGGCCAGCACCGACAGGCCGAGCCCCAGTGACAGAACGACGGCAGTGGCCCCCTCCGCCGGGCCGCCGATGGCCGCGAGGGCCCACCGCAGGCGGGGCATGCGCCGCGCCCGCGGGGCGAGGCTGCGCGCCGTCCTGCGCAAGAGCAGCGCAGCGAGGGCAAGCAGCGCGAGGGCCGCGGCGATGCCGCCCAGCGTCCACAGGGTCAACCACCAGCTTCCGTTGAGCCAGCCCGCCGTCAGCACCAGAACCGCCACGATGCCCGCCACTGTCACGACATAGCGGGGCGCGGGCAATCTGCGCGCGCCGGTCCATGCATCGCGAAAGAGCGTCGCCGCGCGGATGTTTTCAGCGCGTGCCAGCGGCCAGAGCGTAAAGGCAAATGCCGTGAGGATGCCGTAGAGCGCAGCTTCGCCCAAGGGTCCGGGATAGATGGCGAACCGTGCAGGCACCGGCAGCCGCGCCTCCATCACCGGGGCGAGAGCCAGCGGAATCGCGGCCCCCAGCACCACCCCGATTGCAACGCCGGCAAGCGATAGCGCCCCGATCTGGATCAGATAGGTCTGAAAGATTGTGGCCCTGTCCGCACCAAGTGCGCGAAGCGTCGCGATGACTTGGGTCTTCTGCGAAAGATAGGCTTGTACCGCCGCTGAAACGCCCACCCCACCCACGGCCAGGCCGGAAAGGCCTACCAGCACCAGAAAGGCGGCAAGCCGTTCCACGAAGCGGACGATGCCCGGCGCGCCCTGCCGCGCATCGCGCCAGCGCATGCCGCTGCCGTCGAACCGGGTTTCGGCCGCTTGTTCCAATGCCGCCAGGTTGGCCCCCGGGGGTAGATCGAGCCGATAGGCCGAATAAAAGAGCGTTCCCGGCCCGAGCAGCCCGGAGTCTGCGAGCGAGTCGCGCAGGACCATCGTACGGGGGCCGAGCGCAAAGCTGCCCCCGGTGCTGTCCGGCTCCCGCAGGAGAATGGCGGAAAGCCTGAAGGCCGTGGTGCCGAGGCGGAAGCTGTCCCCCGGCGCCAGCCCAAGCCGGTCGGCCAGTGACCTTTCCATGATACCGCCTGGTCGGCCTTCGCGCATGGCGAAGGCTTCGGCCAAAGGCATTGCCGGCTCCAGCCTGACCTCTCCGACCAGGGGATAGACGGGGTCCACTGCCTTGACCTGCGTGAGGGCCCGTTGCGCGGAATCCCCGTCGCCCACCGTCGCCATGGAGCGGAATTCGACAACCTCGGATAGGGCCTCGGCCCGGTCTTCCATCCAGCCACGTTCCTCCGCGTCGGCGAAGCGATAGGTGAATTGCAGTTCGGCATCGCCCCCCAGCAGCGCC
>NZ_LWEX01000114.1 GCF_001634885.1 Sulfitobacter sp. HI0040
GGTTGATGTTCGCAACCCGACCTTACCGAAAATTCACCGATGACCACCGCGCCTTTGATGACGTCCTACGGCGCCTCATGAAGGGCGCGGACGCCACCAAAAGCGCTACCAGAAGTTACACCTCTCCCTGGGACAGGACCGGCTTCAGCGCAAGCGATGGCGTATTCGCGCCTTTCGCAAGCGTCGTGAGCTGAAGCGCATCGCTGATCGGACATCCGAGATACGTCAGGATGACATCCTCGTTTTCTGCACCCAGCGGAACGAGCGGGTGAGGCTGCCCTATTTCCTCGACTACTACCGGCGCATGGGCGTGGCGCATTTCTTCTTTGTCGATAACGATAGTGACGACGGATCGCTCGACTATCTTGCCGACCAACCGGATGTTTCGGTCTGGTCAACCTCTGCCGGTTACAAACGGGCGCGCTTCGGGGTCGATTGGCTCAACTGGCTGCAGATGAAATACGCGCACGGCCATTGGACCCTGACGGTCGATCCGGATGAATTTCTTGTGTATCCGTTTTGCGATACGCGCCCCCTGCGCGCGTTGACGGACTGGCTGGACGCCTCTTCGATCAAGTCGTTTTCGGCAATGCTGCTGGACATGTACCCAAAAGGTCGGCTGGACGAACAGCCCTATCAGCCGGGACAGGACCCGATCGAGATCGCCTCCTGGTTCGATAGCGGCAACTACACGATGGAGCCGAACTACCTGTTCCGGAACCTGTGGATTCAGGGGGGGCCGCGTGCCCGCGTTTTCTTCGCGGACCAACCGGAAAAGGCGCCCGCGCTCAACAAAGTGCCGCTGGTCAAATGGGACAGGCGCTATTGCTATGTCAGTTCGACTCATATGCTGCTGCCGCGTGGGCTTAATCAGGTCTATGACGAATGGGGTGGTGAAAAGGCATCGGGCGTGTTGTTGCATGCGAAATTTCTCGACACGTTTTCGGCCAAGGCCGAAGAAGAGCTGGCGCGCGGTCAGCACTATGCCGGATCCGTTGAATACAAGGCCTATGCCGAACGGCTCAAAGACGATCCACAGCTCTGGTGCAAATGGTCGGAGCGCTACATAAACTGGCGACAGCTCGAAATATTGGGGCTGATGTCGAAAGGGAACTGGGCGTGAGCGTCGGGATCGTCATGCTGGTGCACACGGCGCTTGGCCGTGCAGAGCAGGTCGCGCGGCATTGGTCCGCCGCGGGCTGCCCGGTTGTGATTCACGTGGATCGCCACGTGCCGAAGGCGACCTTCGATACCTTCGTGAAGGCGCTGTCCGATGTGCCGGACATCCGGTTTTGCGAACGGTATCGCTGCGAATGGGGCACCTGGGGGCTCGTCGCGGGAACACAGGCCGCTTCAGAGATGATGCTGGCCAGCTTTCCCAAGGTGCGGCACGTCTACCTTGCCTCGGGTTCCTGTTTGCCGCTGCGCCCGGTGCAGGAGCTTATCGATTACCTCGCCTCGCGCCCCCGGACCGACTTCATCGAAAGCGCGACCACATCGGATGTACCCTGGACAGTGGGCGGTCTGGATGAGGAACGCTTTACCCTGCGGTTTCCGTTTTCGTGGAAACGGCATCGCTATTTCTTCGACAAGGCGGTCGCGGTTCAGCGCCGGCTGGGTCTTCAGCGGAAGATGCCGAACGGGCTGGTGCCGCACATGGGGTCGCAGTGGTGGTGTCTGACCCGGCACACCCTTTCCGCGATCCTGCAGGACCCGGAGCGGGATACCTATGACCGCTATTTCCGACATGTCTGGATCCCTGATGAAAGCTATTTCCAGACTCTCGCCCGCCAATATTCGACGAAGATCGAAAGCCGGTCCCTGACCCTCTCGAAGTTCGATTTTCAGGGCAAACCGCATATCTTCTACGATGATCACCTGCAGTTGCTGCGCCGGTCGGATTGCTTTGTCGCCCGCAAGATCTGGCCCTACGCCGATCGTCTCTATGACGCGTTTCTGACCGATGCCGCCGGGGCGATGAAAAAGACGGAGCCGAACCCCGGCAAGATCGACCGGATCTTCGCCAAGGCGGTGGAAAGGCGCACCCGGGGCCGTTCGGGCCTTTACATGCAAAGCCGGTTTCCGAACGAGGATTGGGAAAACGGCGTTACCGCGGCGCCCTATTCCGTCTTTCAGGGCTTTGCCGAACTTTTCGAGAATTTTGAGCCTTGGCTGGCCAAGGCCACCGGCGCGCGGGTGCATGGGCACCTCTTTGCGCCCGACAAGGTCCATTTTTCCGAAGGGCAGACGGCGATCAACGGCGCGTTGAGCGACAGTGCCATCTTGCGCGACCACAATTGCAAGACGTTCCTGACCAACCTGATCTGGAACACCCGGGGGGAACGGCAGTGTTTCCAGTTCGGGCCGCATGACAACCAAGACATTTGCTGGCGCATCGCCAGAGATTCCAACGCGCAGATTTCCGTCATTACCGGCGCATGGGCGGTGCCGCTGTTCCGATCAAACCTCGATTTCGCAGAGATCCGGGCCACTGCCGCCCGTCTGCAGCGGATCGAGAACGAGCATATGGATATCCTGCGGTCCCCCCATGCGAAGGCTCATGTGCGCATCTGGACCATGGCGGAGTTCATCGAGGCCCCGATGGAACCGCTGCAGGGCATATTGGACGAGATCGGGCGCACAAAGCTGCGCCGTCTGGCCGAAGCGCCAAAGATGGTGGACCTTGGCGGGTTCGGGCAGTTCCTGCAGAACCTGAAGAACCAGGGAATGCACCCCTATCTCATGGGCGATTTTCCCGTGGAACGGGGCGTCGAAGCCAGCCCGAAGCCGCCGCGCAAACCCTATCTGGTGCAATAGGGCATGGCGGACGGTTTCCACAGTTTCGTGGTCTTTGCCGAAATGCGTACCGGATCGAACTTTCTCGAATCCAACCTGAACGCCTTTCCAGGAATCGCCTGCCATGGGGAGGCGTTCAATCCGCATTTCCTCGGGTATCCGAGCAGCGAACCGATCCTCGGTATCGATCAGGCCACGCGGGATGCGGACCCTAAAACACTGCTGGACGCAATACGGAACGACCCTTCGGCGCTGGGCGGCTTTCGCTATTTTCATGACCATGATCCGCGCATACTCCACCCTGTGCTTGAGGATCGCGGCTGCGCCAAGATCATTCTGACGCGCAATCCGGTCGAAAGCTACGTGAGCTGGAAGATCGCGCAGGCCACCGGCCAGTGGAAACTGACGGATATGAAAGCGCACAAGGCCGCAAAGGCCCAGTTCGATGCCGATGAATTCGCCAGCCACCTTGATGCCCTGCAGCAGTTTCAGGTACTTTTGCTGAACCGTCTTCAGCGCAGCGGACAAACGGCTTTCTACGTGGCCTACGAAGACCTTCAGAGCGTCGATGTCATGAACGGGCTGGCGCGCTACCTCGGGGTGGACGAGGCGCTGGAAAGCCTTGATCGGAACCTGAAAAAGCAGAACCCCAGCCCGATTTCGGAAAAGGTCGAAAACTACGACGAGATGCTGGATGCGCTCGCATCGCTCGACCGGTTCGATCTTACCCGGACGCCAAATTTCGAACCCCGGCGCGGGCCGAACGTGCCGTCCTACGTCGCCGCACCAGAGGCCGGTCTGCTTTATCTTCCGCTGCGGTCCGGGCTGGAGGGGCAGATCAACGAGTGGCTCGCCGCACTGGACTATGCGGAAACCGAAGCCTTGCATACGCGGATGTCCCAGAAAAGCCTGCGGCAGTGGAAACGTCGCCACCCGGGGCATCGCAGCTTCACCGTGCTGCGCCATCCGCTCGACCGTGCCCATGATGCGTTTTCTCGTCATATCCTGACCACGGGCAAAGGCGCCTATATCCAGCTGCGGAAGACGTTGATCCGCCGGTACAAGCTGCCCCTGCCGGAGGGTGAGCCCGGGGCGGATTGGACGCTGGAGACGCATCGCGCGGCATTTGCCGCTTTCCTGCGCTTTCTCAAGGGGAACCTCGCCGGGCAGACGGCGATTCGCGTCGATCCGGCGTGGTGTACGCAGGCGCAAGCTTTGCAGGGGTTCGGCGAACTGACGTTCCCTGACCGCGTGCTTCGTGAAAATGAACTGGCCGAAGGCCTCGCCGATCTGGCGCGGGCGGTTGGGTATGACGATGCCCCGGCATTGCCCGCAGCGGAGCCGGTAGGCCCCCATGCGCTGGGCGACTTCTATGATGCGGAATTGGAAGCATTGGTCGCGGATGCCTACATGCGCGACTATGTGACCTTCGGCTTCGGAAAGTGGGATCAGGCCGCCTGAACGGCGCTGTCCTCCGTCAGGATCGTATAGAGGGTCGCCGCATCGGGGTTCGCGCGCAGCTTCGTGCAGATCGCGTTGTCCCGCAGGGTGCGCGCCACCAGCGCCAGCGCCTTGAGGTGTTCGACTCCGGCGTCTTCCGGCGCGAAGAGCGCGAAGGCGATATCCACCGGCTGACGATCGACCGAGCGGAAGTCGATCGGCTTGTCCAGAAGGACGAAGGCCCCGATCACATGATCAAGGCCTTCCATCCGTGCATGTGGCAGAGCCACCCCATGGCCTACGCCCGTGGGTCCAAGGGATTCGCGGGTCATCAGCGCGTCGACGACATCGCCGCCATCCAGATGATAGGCGACATGCATGAGCTCGCCGATGTCATGCAACAGACGCTTCTTGCTGGAGGCCGAGGTGAGAACCTTGACCGCCTCCGGCTTCAGGAGTTTAGCAAAATCCATTCGTTCCGCTCTGCTCTCTCCGACGGACTGGTGCCGCCGCTTGCTCGTTCAGGGATCGATCCAGCCGATGTTGCCGTCATCGCGGCGGTATACGACGTTCAGACCGGAATTCCCTTCCTTTCGAAAAACCAGCACGGGCGCACCTGCCAGTTCCATCTGCATGACCGCCTCTCCGACCGAAAGCGTCGCGATGCTGGTCTGCATCTCGGCGATGATCATCGGCTGGAGGCTGTCGGGTTCCTGCGTGTCAGAATCATTTTCTGAAGCGAGGATATATGATGAGGCTCCCATGAGTTCAACCGGTTCGGCCCGCTCGCGGTGGTGGTCCTTCAGCCGGCGCTTGTAGCGGCGCAGCTGCTTTTCCATTTTCTCGCGGCAGGCATCGAAAGCCCCATATATTTCAGTAGCATGCGCCCGCGCGGAGGCTGTCAGTCCCGTGGAAAGGTGCACCGTGGTTTCGCAGACATATTCATGCCCCGACTTGGAAAAGACGATCTGAGCGTCCGTGGGACGCCCGGCGTATTTGTTGACCGCCTCCCCCAACTCTTCCTTGACGTGGGTCTGCAGTGCTTCGCCTATGTCGATCTGTTTTCCACTGATCTGGTACCGCATGGGTTCTCCTCTTTTTTTTGTATGGCAAGAACAGACTGCCCCCGTCGAAGGGCGGACGGATCATGCCGGATGCGGAAAATATGGGCCTGTTTTCCGCCTGTGTTCAGCCGCGCCCTGGCGTGAAGGCATGCGCGCTGACAAGTGGGAAAGACGGGTTTCCATACCCCCATCAGGGCAAATTCGCCCTGAAAAGTCAACGAAAAGCCGCTGTACCCCGGTCACGGAAACGGTAGCGATTCCTTAACGATTTTAGGAAATCTTGAAATTATCGCCGAGGTAGACGCGGCGCACGTTCTCGTTCTGCACGACTTCCCCCGGGGTGCCCGACATCAGCACCCTTCCTTCGTGCAGGATATAGGCGCGGTCCACGATCTCCAGCGTTTCGCGCACGTTGTGATCAGTGATCAGCACGCCGATTCCGCGTTTCTTCAGGTCGCTGACCAAGGTGCGGATGTCCCCGACCGAAATCGGGTCGACGCCCGCGAATGGTTCGTCCAGCAGTAGGTACTTGGGGTTGGCAGCAAGGCATCGGGCAATCTCCACCCGGCGTCTTTCGCCGCCCGACAGGGCGATGGCGGGCGCGCGGCGCAGATGCTCGATGGAGAATTCGGTAAGCAGTTCCTCCAGCCGCTCGCGGCGCTGGTGGCGATGCGATACCGTGATATCGAGGATCGCGGCGATGTTGTCCTGCACATTGAGCCCGCGAAAGATGCTCATTTCCTGCGGCAGATAGCCTACGCCCAGTTGCGCGCGCCGATACATGGGCAGCTGGGTGACGTCTTTTCCATCCACTGTCACGGTGCCGCCTTCGGGGGTTACCAAACCGGCGACAGCGTAGAATGTCGTCGTTTTCCCCGACCCGTTGGGGCCGAGAAGGGCAACGACCTCTCCCCGCTCCAGATACATGGAAAAATCGCGGATCACGGTCTTCTTGCGGTAGGACTTGCGCAGATGTTCGATACGCAGGCCCGCCCCGCCGTCGGAGACAGCCAGTTCGGGCGGCGTGGTCATCAGTTGCCGCTGCCGGTCTGCAAGATGGTTTTCACCCGCCCGGACATCTGCGCCGTGCCGTCTTCGAGCTGGATGGTCATCTGTTCGGACGACAAAGCACTGCCGCCCTGTGTCAGAAGGACATTGCCCGTCATGACGAGCGTTCCCGCGTCGATGTCATAATCGGCCCGGTCCGCTTCGGCGGCGTCGTCACCGGAAACGAGGGTGACGCCGCCCGTCGCTTCGAGCTTTGCGATACCCTCGGCCTCCGCGCGGTACACGACCTCGACCCGTTCTGCGGTCAGCCGCATGGCGCCTTGCCCGATAAGCACGTTTCCGGTGAAGACCGCCGTGCCGGTCGCCTGATCCACCGAAAGGTTGTCGGCCGTGACCTCAACCGGGAGGGAGGTATCCTGCTCGATCGTGCCGAAGGCGACGGTGGCGCCCTGAGCCAGCAGGGGGGCGGCGAGAATCGCCATCAGGAGCGATGCGATCAACGAACGGATGTATGTCACCTGAGCTACTCTACCTGTTGTCGGGGCGTGTATACCAGTTTCACGCCGCGAGTGAAATTCATTTGCGCGCTATCGGTTGCGCCATCTTTCTCAAGAGTCATCGCACCTGCTGTGAGCGTGCCGCCGGGCGCGGTTCCCTCCACTGGTCCGGGTGAAACGATGCGCAGCGTCGACAGTTCCGAAGTCAGCAGATCCGAGGTCAGCCGGTAGCCGTCGGCGGTCGTGATCACGACATCGCCGGTCAGGTCGGCCCGGTCCTCGGAAATGTCGAAATCCGCCTGTTCGGCATTGATCGTGATCTCTGCCCCCCTGGTCGGACGCAGCCGGGCATTGACGGTTTCCGCCCGGTTGGCACCGTCCTGTCCGGAGGGGGAGGTCAGCCGGTTCGCGGAAAAGGAGATCTGGTCGCCATCCGCGGTGGTGCCGGAGAAGAACGGGCCGGTTACCTGCTGATCGCGAAGTCGGTCCTGAATTTCCTTGTCGGCGAAGGGAATCGCGGCATCCGGATCGTTCTGGCGAGAGAGCAGGAAAAGCGTCGACAGCAACCCCAACGCCATGAGGGGGAAGGCCACCTTCAGCAGGGCGACGAGCCGCGTGTGACGGTCCGAAGCCACGGCTCCTCAGCCCAGCCCGACGCGCAGGCAGTCGTGAATGTGGATCAGCCCTTCGGGCTGCCCCGTGCCCGCGGGATCGACGACGAAGAGGCAGGTGATCTTGCGCGCGTTCATGATCCCCACGGCCTGTTCCGCAAGCGCCCCCGGCCCGATGGTCGTGGGGGTCTTGGTCATCACGTCCCCGGCGGAAAGCGATAGCAGCCCGTCCATATGGCGGCGTAGGTCGCCATCGGTGATGACCCCCCTGAGAGCACCCGCCTCGTCCGTCACGCCCACGACGCCGAACCCCTTCTGGCTGATCTCTATCAGCGCGTCGGTCATGGGCGTGTCGCGTGTGATCAGCGGCAGCGCCTCTTCCCGGTGCATCAGGTCGGACACGCGGCTGAGCTGCGCGCCCAGTTTGCCGCCCGGGTGAAAATCACGAAAATGTTCGGGCGTGAAATTGCGGTTTTCCATGAGCGCCACGGCAAGCGCATCGCCCAAGGCCAGCGTCATGGTGGTGGAGGAGGTGGGCACAACCCCCGTCCCGCAGGCTTCGCCTGTCTGGGGCAACAACAGCACCACGTCGCATTGAGCGCCCAACGCGCTTTCCGCGCGGCTGGTGATCCCGATGAGCGGTATCGAATAGCGGCGGGAATAGGCGATCAGGTTTGCCAGTTCCGGCGCTTCGCCCGAGTTCGAGATTGCCAGAACCACATCGGCAGAGGTGATCATGCCCAGATCGCCGTGGCTCGCTTCGGCGGGGTGAACGAACTGGGCCGGCGTTCCCGTGCTGGCAAGCGTTGCGGCGATCTTCTTGCCGATGTGACCGGATTTGCCGATGCCGGTCACGATGACCCGGCCACGCGTATCCTTCAGCAGGTCGATGGCTGCGCGAAAGCGGTCATCGAGCCCGGCGGCGAGGGTGGTCAGTGCATCGGCCTCGGCTTCGATCACACGCCGTGCGGTATCGATGAAAGGCGTGCTCATGCGTGCGCGAAGATGTCGGTCTCGGGCCAGCCTTCGAGGTCGAGGCGAGCGCGGGTCGGCAAGAAGTCAAAGCAGGACTGGGCAAGCTCCATGCGTCCTTCGCGCAGAAGCCGGGCATTCAGTTCATCCCGAAGCCGGTGCAGGTAAAGCACGTCGGATGCCGCGTAGTCGATCTGTGCATCGGTGAGCGTCTCGGCGCCCCAGTCGCTGGATTGCTGCTGCTTGGAAATGTCCACGTTCAGGAGCTCCTGCAGCAATTTCGCCAGCCCGTGACGATCGGTGTAGGTGCGGATCAGGCGGCTTGCGATCTTGGTACAATAGACAGGCGCAGTCTCTGCGCCGAAAGCATTCAGCAGCGCCGCGATATCAAAGCGACCGAAATGGAAAAGCTTGAGCACCTTGGGGTTTTCCAGCATGGCGCGCAGGTTGGGCGCCTCTGTCTGGCCCTTAGCGATCTGGATAAGATGGGCGTTGCCATCCCCGCCGGACAGTTGCACGACGCAAAGCCTGTCCCGGTGCGGGTTCAGCCCCATGGTTTCGCAATCGACGGCGACCATCGGTCCGAGGTCGAGACCGTCTGGAAGATCATTCTGGTAAACGTGGTTTGTCATGGCCTTCCTATATAGCGCGTACACCGGCTGGGAAAGCGCGTGTTTCCGGGCCGGGCGGATCAGTTCCGGCTGCAGCCGATATCCGAAAGGGAAGGGCGCGGAAAGCGCTGCAGCAGGTCCGCCACCAGAATATGCGCGCGGTGCCCGGCCCAGTCGAGGGACACGAGCGCACGCGGCGGCCAGTTGTGCTTGAGCACCAGTCGGCGCCAGTTGTGCACGACAAGACAACGCAGGACCGCGGTTTCGACCGCCGACAGGCTGGCATCGCGGGGCAAACGTTCCGTCAGTTCGCCAAGCGTTCGGGCCAGCGCGGCATAATCCTCGGCCAGCCATGCAGGCTCTACCGCTTCGCGCAGCCATGGGGGCGCATCCTTGGCCTGCAGTTCCAGCGCCCCAGCGGGCAAAGACGCGGCTGGCGGTTTGGCATAAAGCCGGGGCAGGATCTGGATGTAGCCCGCCTGCCCCAGCGCGTCGGACGCGGTTGCGTCGGGGGGGAGGAGGACGAGGCTCCATTCCTCCGGTCCGGCGTATGGGTCCGCGTAGATCACCGGGCTTGCCTCGGCGCTCAGCTTGCGGCCATGCGGGGTGAGCGTGTGACGGCTGATGCGCCCGCGCTTTTCTGAGGCGATCCATCCATCGTTGCGCAGCCGGTGGAGCGCCACCCTTGTGGCTTCCGGTCTGATCTGCATTGCGGTCATGATCCGCGACAGGACCGGCCCGTCGATCCCCGCGCCTTCGGCCTGGGCCAGATCACCGAAGAGGCTGACCATCAGCGACCAGACCCGCTGACCGCCGAGCGTGCGCAGATCCGCGACCGTATGGGTAAAAACGTCAGACGGCATTCATCGTCAGCAAATCGTAGGTGGCCACGGTTTCGCCCTTCTGGTTCGTCAGCGTGACGTCCCAGCGTATTTCGCCATAGTCGTCGTTGCGGGGTGTTTTCTGTTTGACGACGAGCCGTACCTTGATGCTGTCGCCTGCCTGTACCGGTGCCATGAAGCGCAGGTTGTCCAGCCCGGTGTTCGCCAGCACGGGGCCGGGATCAGGTTGCACGAACAGCCCCGCCGCGAAGCTGAGCAGCAGGTAGCCATGCGCCACCCGGCCCGGGAAGAACGGATTGGCCGCCGCCGCTTCGTCATCCATATGGGCGTAGAAGGTATCGCCGGTGAAATGGGCAAAGGTCTCGATATCGTCGA
>NZ_LWEX01000115.1 GCF_001634885.1 Sulfitobacter sp. HI0040
TTTTCGCTGTCATCTGGTCGATGGTCTTCCTCATCGCGCTGCCGATCCGGGTGCAGACGCAGGGCGATGCGGGAAAGATCATTCCCGGGACCCATTCGGGCGCGCCGGAACAGCATCACCTGAAACGGAAGGCACTGTGGACGACAGCCATAGCCATCGTGCTTTGGATCGTCATCGCGGGCATCATCCTTTCGGGATGGATCAGCGTTGACGATCTCGAAGGTTGGCTCAATCCTTCGGGTGTGGCAGCACGTGGAACAGGTGGGTAAAGGTCGCCGCCCCCAGAATCGGGATCAGCAGGTTCAGCAGCGGTATTGAAAGCGGAACGGCCATCAGCACGCCTGCGGCCCAGATCGTGGTCATATGCCGCCGTCGCAACTGGCGCGCGCCCGCCCGCCCCACACGGCGCATGGCCGCCATTGTGTAATATTCACGCCCCAACAGAAAGCCGTTGAGCGCCCAGAAGATGAACGGCGCGAAAGGGGCGAAAAAGACATAGAGAGCCAGCGCAAAGAGGTTGGCGGCGATCAATACACCCAGAAAATTGATCGTATCGCGGATCGAATCCCCGATGGACGCCCCCGCCGCGGGCGGAAGGGCCGGATAATGCGTACGCTCCACGGCCTCGGCCACGTCGTCCAGAAACATGGACGTGATGGCGGAGGCCACGGGCACCATCAGGAAGACGGAAAGAACCGCAAGCAGCAATACCGCGCCCCAGCTGAACAGATCGTCAAGCCATGTGACTTCGCCCAGCAGGGGGACCCAGTTCTCCTCTCCGGTGAGCCAGTCGATGAAGACGGCGAAACCGGCGGTGAAGCCGATCAGAAGCAGCAGGGCAGATATGATCCCAAGAAAGAAGACGCGCCTGAAGGACGGGTCCGCCAACTGGCCGAGTGCGAGATAGAATGAACGGAAGATCAGCGGGAAAGCCATGTGGTAATGCTTTCGATGTCAGGACGTGGCCGTTCTGGTGGGGCGGAACGTTCGGTGCCGATATGAACGAAGCCCGCGATACGTTCGTGATCCTCAAGCCCCAGCGCATCGCGCATGAAGTCGCGATCGTGGGCGGGCCAGCCGGTCAGCCAGTTGGCCCCCCAGCCCGACGCAAGCGCGGCGTTCAGCAGGGCCAGGCAGACGGCGCCGGCGGAATAGGTCTGTTCCAAGGCGGGGATCTTGTCCGACGGACGATGTACCTCGATGACCGCGACCGCGAGGTTGCCCTGATCGAACTGGCTGCGGCCTTTCTCTATCGTTTCGGGGTCGTGGCCCCGGGCCAGCCCGAGACGGCCGGCAGTCTCCGCAAGGCGCGGCATCGCGTCCGCATCGACAACAATGAAGCGCCACGGCTCCAGTTTGCCGTGATCGGGGGTGCGGGCGGCCGCGCGCAGCAGCGGGATGAGCGCGTCACGCGTGGGCACCGGCAGGCCAAGGGTCTTGGCAGGGCGGGAGCGGCGGGTATTGAGAAAATGCAAAGCGTCGTGGTTTGGATCGGGCATGGTGCGGCTCACATTCCGAGGTGTTCTGCCATACGGTCGATGGACTTGCGCAGGAAATCGTCGAAGGGCGGGGAGGGCTGCCGGATCCTGAAGGACTCCGCCAGCGGATCGGGCGCGGCAATGCTGCTACCGGCGAGTGCGGCGATGGTGGCATGACCGCAGAAGGGCACATAGACCTCTGAATAGCCGCCTTCATGCACGAGCACGAGGCGGTCTTCGCAGACTTCGGCAGCCAGCGTCATCATGCGCTTTGTCATCTCTGCAAAGGTTTCTGCCGTCGCCTGCATCCGCGCCAGCGGATCCACCATAGAGGCGTCGTAACCACAGGCGACGATGATCATGTCGGGGGCGAAATCGCGGATGGCGGGTATCGCCACCCGGTCGAGCGCATGAAGATAGGCGGTGTGCCCCGATCCGGCATGTAAAGGCAGGTTGATATTATACCCTTCGCCCGCCCCGCTGCCGCGATCGTCCAGCCCCCCTGTATCGAGGGGATAATTGCCTTCCTGGTGGAGCGATATCGTCAGCACATCGTCGCGGTCGTAGAATATCGCTTCCGTGCCATTGCCGTGATGCACATCCCAGTCGAGCACGGCCACGCGCTTTACCAGCCCCGCGGCTTTCGCCGCTTCGATGGCGATGGCGATGTTGGCCAGCAGGCAGAAGCCGTTCGGAAAGTCGGGCAGACAGTGGTGACCGGGCGGACGGCTCAGCGCATAGGCGTTGCGGACCTCGCCGCGCGCCACGGCATCGACGGCAGCGACGGCCAGCCCGGCGGACAGCGCCGTAATCTCGTATCCGCCTTGTGCGAAAGGCGTCCGGCGGCCCAACTCGCCCCCGCCCGCGTCGGAGAGCCGCTTGAATTCATCAAGGTAATGGGCGGGATGCACTCGCTCCAACGTCTCCCGCGTGACTGGTTCGGCGGTCCGGACGTCCAGCTCTCGGATGAGGCCCGTCACGTCCATCAGGTTTTTCAGCCGCCGCTTCGTCTCCGGGTTCTCGGGCAGCCCGCCCGCCGCCAGCGGCTGGACAAGGCCCCCGATGGGAAGGGTGAAACTGTAGTTTCCCCCGGCGTGCCAGAAGCAGCGTTCATCCCAATAGAAGGCGGTGGTCATGGCAGGCTCCCTTTGCGGTAACTGCGCCGAAACTGGCGCAGCCCCGCGCGGATGTCCATGGGCGGAAACAGCGCTGGCGCCCCCTCAGCGCGCTTCGGCGAGCAGGGCTTCCAGATCGAGCGGGGCGTTGTTCATGTTGAGATTGCCCTGATTATCGCGCGGCCATTCCTCTGCCGGGCGGTCGCGGTAGAGTTCCACACCGTTGCCGTCGGGATCGCGCAGATAGATCGCTTCGCTCACACCATGATCGGCAGCACCGTCAAGCGTGATCCCCGCCTCGACCACCTTTCGGAATACCGATGCAAGCGCGGCGCGGTCGGGGTAGAGAAAGGCCGCGTGGTACAATCCGGTATGCCCCGGCGGGGGCGGCGTGCCGCCTGCGCTTTCCCAGACATTCAGGCCGATATGGTGGTGGTAACCACCCGCACCGAGAAAAGCCGCCTTTTCCCCGAATTTCTGGTTCAGCTCAAAGCCCAGTATGTCGCGGTAGAAGGCGATCGCCCGGTCGAGATCCGCGACCTTGAGGTGAACATGACCGACGGAGGGGTGCTGTACTGACATGGCGTGTTCCTCTGCGCTATCTGCCATGACTATAGGCTTTGAGAGCCTGTCTTGCCATAGACCGTCGCGCACAGATCCTCTGCGCGAGGAGAGACAGACCCTTCCGCGGTCAGTCGGATCCGACCATGCCGACGATCTCGTAGGTCTTCTTGAGGATCGGTGCCGTGATCTCCCGCGCTTGTGCGGCACCCCGGGCAAGGATGCGGTCGATCTCTGCCGGGTCGTCCATCAGCCGCGCCATTTCCGCCGAGATGGGAGAGAGCTTTTCGACCGCCAGTTCCGCCAGCATCGGCTTGAAGCTGCCGAACTGCTGGCCGCCCATTTCGGCCAGAACGTCGTCGACCGAAAGATCGGAAAGGGCGGCGAAGATATTGACGAGGTTCCGGGCCTCCGGGCGATCCTCCAGACCGGCGGCTTCCGAGGGCAGCGCATCCGGGTCGGTCTTGGCCTTGCGGATCTTCTTGGCGATGGCGTCGGCATCGTCGGTCATGTTGATGCGGCTGGCGTCCGACGGATCGGATTTCGACATCTTCTTCGATCCATCCCGCAGGGACATGACCCGGGTGGCCGCGCCTTCGATCACGGGCTCTGTCAGGGGGAAGAAATCGACCCCGTAGTCGTGATTGAACTTCGCCGCGATGTCGCGGGTCAGTTCCAGATGTTGTTTCTGATCCTCGCCCACCGGCACATGGGTCGCGTGATAGACAAGGATGTCAGCCGCCATAAGCGCAGGATAGCCAAAGAGGCCAAGCGACGCCTTTTCCGCGTTCTTGCCCGCCTTGTCCTTGAACTGGGTCATCCGGCTCATCCAGCCCATGCGGGCCACGCAGTTGAAAATCCAGCCAAGTTGCGCGTGTTCCGGCACCTGGCTCTGGTTGATGAGGATCGATTTCGCCGGGTCGATGCCCGAGGCGATGAACCCCGCCGCCAGTTCGCGGGTGTTGCGCCGCAGCGCCTCCGGCTCCTGCCAGACGGTGATCGCATGAAGGTCGACCATGCAATAGATCGTTTCGAACCCGCCCGCGTCCTGCATGTCCACGAACCGCTTGATCGCGCCCAGATAGTTCCCCAGCGTCAGGCCGCCCGATGGCTGGATGCCGGAAAAGACGCGCGGGGTGAACTGTGTTTGCGACATGGGCGCACCTCTGGGCTGGATCTGGCTGCTCGCCCGGCTTACTCATGGCCGCGAACCCCGTCAAGGAGCGCCCATGTCAGACCCCGAGTTCGAAGCGCCGGTAAACCCGTTGCCGCCCGCAGTAGTGGCCGTTTTCCTGTCGGTCGCGGGGATAGAGGCCGTGCTTTCACTGGGGGAGGCGGGTCTGCTGGGTGGCCCGGGCGCGGTGGGCTGGCGGCTGGGGCTGATCCGTGACTACGGGTTTTCGGGGGATATCTTCGACTGGATGGTGGCCAATGGGCGCTATCCGCCCGATCAACTGCTGCGGCTGGTCACCTATCCGTTCATCCATCTCGGCTTCAGCCATGCTCTTTTCGGCATCGTCCTGCTTCTGGCGCTGGGCAAACTGGTGAGCGAAGCGATGGGCCAGTGGGCTTTTACCGTGATGTTCTTCGGCTCCGCCATTCTGGGGGCCGCGGCTTATGCTGTCGTGCTCGACGATCCCACATGGCTGTCCGGGGCCTATCCGGGGGTCTACGGGTTGATCGGGGGCTATTCCTTTGTTCTCTGGCGCCGGTTGGAAGGGTCCGGACCGGGCCAGTACCGCGCGTTTTCGCTCATCGCTGTCCTGATGGGGCTGCAACTGATCTGGGGTATGCTTTTCGAAACCGGCACGCTCTGGCTGGCGGAGCTTTTCGGCTTCTTCACCGGCTTCGGCCTCAGCTTCGTGCTGGCCCCCGGTGAATGGGACAAGCTGCGGGCGCTGGTACAGCGGCGCTAGTCAGAACCCCGCCTAACCTCTGCGCAGGCTGCGGCGAAAATCCGACAACCGGAAGGCCCCGATCAGCTGGCCCACGCCGAAGTAGCTGACCGCGCCGATCAGGATGAGCGCCAGCAGCGCCAGCCCGCGCCACCAATCCAGCCCCAGAAAAGGCTGCAGGGCGGCATTGCCGAGCCAGAGCGCCCCGCCCATCGCCACGGACGCCAACATGATCCGCCAGATGCGCTGATGGAACCGCGCATCGAACCGTGCCACCTCGGCGCCGAAGCTGCGCGCCCCGATGGCAAGCATGGCGAACATCGCCCAGCCCGCCGCTGTCGTGGCGATCGCGGGTGCGATCCAGCCGACGAAGGGGGCAAGACCGATTGCCAGCGCCGCGTTGATGACCATGGCCGCCACCGCGAAATAGAACGGACGCCGGGTATCTTCGCGCGCAAAATAGATCGGCTGCAGTATCTTCTGAAGAACGAAGGACGGCAGGCCAAGCGCATAGATCATGACCGCCGTCGCGATGGCAGCCGTGTCGTCAACCGAGGATGCGCCCCGTTCGTAAAGGACGCTGACCAGCGCAAAAGGGACCACCATCAGCGCCACCGCCGAGGGGATCGTCAGGGCCAGCGAAACCTCTGCGGCCCGGCTGAGCGCGCTTTGCGCCCCCGGTGTATCGCCTGCGCGCAACCGGCGCGAAAGATCGGGGAGCAGCACGACGCCGACGGCGATGCCCACCACTCCCAGCGGCAACTGGTAAAGCCGGTCCGCCGCAAAAAGCCATGACACGGCCTTGTCGTATTGGCTGGCGACCACCTGACCCACCACAAGGTTCACCTGCATCACGCCGGAGGCCAGCGCCGCGGGCAGGGCGACGACGATCATCGCCTTCATGTCGGGCGTCCAGCGCGGGCGCGACGGACGCAGTGCGAAGCCTGCCGCCGCTGCCGCCCGCCACGTAAGCGTAAGCTGCGCGATGCCGGCAATCGGGATCGACCAGATCAGCCATTCGATCACTCTGCCCCCCGTCAGCGCCGCAATCGTCATGGCGGCAATGACGAAAATATTGAGCAGCACCGGCGCCGCCGCCGCCGCCGCAAAGCGCCCCGTGGCGTTCAGGATCCCCGAAAAGAGGGCCGAAAGGGACATGAACAGGATGTAGGGAAACACAATGCGCCCGTAGTCCACGGTCATGCCGAAACGCGCGTCTTCGGTAAAACCTTCGGCCGTCAGCCAGACAAGGCCGGGCATGAAGATCATGCCAAGCGCGGTCAGCGCCGTCACCGCGAGCGCGAGCCCGTTGAACGCATCGCGCGCGAAGACCGCAGCCTCTTCGCCGCCTTCCAGCCGTTTGGCAAACATCGGAACGAAGGCCGCGTTGAACGCGCCTTCGGCAAAGAAGCGGCGGAACATGTTCGGCAGCCGGAACGCCGCGACAAAAGCGTCCATCACTGGCCCCGGACCGATGAGGGACAGGATCAGTATTTCTCTCACGAAACCGAGCAATCTGCTGAGCAGCGTCCAGATTCCGACGGTGAAGAACCCCGACATGAGGCGAATGGGCTGCATGATCACTCATTCCGAACTGGTGTTCCGGCTTCATTACCTGCAGGGCAAGGGCGGCGCAATGGAGCATAGTGCCGGGCACAATCGAGGGAAAAGGCCGAAATATATCAGGGACATCGCGGAGCGTGCGGGCAATCGCAGGAAAGTTAAAGCAGATTAGCAGCAGACCTTTAGGCCCGAAGAACGATCTGACAGAACGGCCAAGACTTACCACGCCTGATGCGAGAAACCGCGAAATTGTTGCAGAAAATCTGGAAAATTGCGAAGTTGACGGCTCTGGTAGCAAGGGACCAGTAGATGCAGAAGACTTTTGAAGGGGTATCCGCTCTTTCCTTCATCAATGCGATGACCGACGAGGTTGTCGTTCTTGACGATAAGGGCCATATCGTCGCCACCAACATGGCATGGAACGCCTTTTCGGATACGAATGCCGGGGATGCGGACTATTACCATGGGTTGAACTACTTTGACATCTGCAGTTCCGCAAACGGTCCTTCTAGCACCGAGGCGAGCATGGTGCATGAAGGTTTGCGCTCCGTTCTCAAAACCGGGGAGCCCTTCCAGTGTGAATATCCCTGCGACAGCCCGGACGTGAAACGCTGGTTCGAGATGAACGCCTTTCGGTTGATCAATTCGGATGACAGGTTTCTGGTCGTCTCGCACCGTAACGTCACTGTACGGCGCATATCCCAAAGCGATGTGACGGATGCTCACGCCCAGTCAGAATTCCTGTCCGCGCTCGTGGCGACGACGAACGATGCCGTGCTGACCTACGACCTCGATGGCAAGATCATCACCTGGAACCGGTCCGCGGAACGCCTCTACGGCTATACCGCCGAGGAGGCGATCGGCCAGTCGCTGGAGATGCTTTACCCCGCCGACTGGCCCAAGACCATTGAGCAATATCGGGACGAGATCATCGCCGGCAAGTTGACCAACTTCGAAGCCACCCGCGTTGACAAGAATGGCGAAGAGCGTCTGGTTTGGATCAGTTGCGCCCCGATCCGTGGGGCCGACGGTGATATCGTTTCAATCTCGAACATACATCGTGACATCACAGAGGTCCGGCAGGCCGAAAAGGCCCGGGACACGATCGCACATGAAGTCATCCATCGCGCGAAGAACATGCTTTCCGTGGTGAGCGCCATTCATCGGCAGACCGCCCGTTCGGCGACCTCGCTTGAAGAATTCAACAAGGTCTTCGGCGCGCGCATCATGTCGCTTGGCACCTCCACCAATCTGCTGGTGTCGGGGGAATGGTCCCCGGTGCCGCTGGCGCGCCTGCTGGAATCGCAGCTTGCCCCCTTCGTTCCCCGGGAAACCGCGCTGGTGCGACATCAGGGGCTGGACGTAGTACTGGACCCGGATGCGGTGCAGGTCGTCGGGATGGCCATCCACGAACTGGCAACCAATTCGGCGAAATACGGTGTGTTGCTGCAGGAAGCCGGTGTGATCGACATCAATTGGTCCCACAGTGCGGCCGGGCTGGAACTGAGTTGGAAGGAAAACAGCAGGACCGACCCGGCGAACCGCGAAAAAGGCGGTTTCGGCAAGACTGTGCTGACTTCGATGGCGCCGACCATGCTGAAAGCGCAGGCGGGATACGAACTGAACGACGACGGTGTGCATTGGCAGATCGTCATTCCCCAAAGCTACGTCCAGGTCACGCATTGACGTGATGTGACGGGCTGGGCGGAGTCAGTGCTCCGCCCGTTCGACTCCCTCGGCAATGGCGTCGCGCAGGCGCTTTTCCAGCACCTTCTGTTTGCTTTCGGTATAGTATTTCAGGCCGAACATGTCCTTGACGTAGAAGGTATCCACCACCTGCTCGCCATAGGTCGCGATGACCGCATTGGCGATATAGACGTTGGATGCCGCCAGCGTACGCGCCAGATCATAGAGCAATCCGGGCCGGTCACGCGTGTCGACTTCGATGATCGTGTAAATCTCTGACCCTTCGTTATCGAAAGTGATATGAGTGGGCACCCGGAAGGCGCGTTCCCGTTTCTTGACCTTGTCCTTCGATTTCAGTGCCTCCCGGGCGACGACTTCGCCGCGCAGGGTGCGTTCGATCATCTGGCGCAGCCGCGGCAGGCGCGCGTGTTCAAATGCGTTTCCGTCCGCGTCCTGTACCCAGAAGGCATCGGTGACATAGCCGTCGCTGGTGGTGTAGCTGCGGGCATCGACCACGTTCGCCCCCACCAGTGCCAGCGCCCCCGCCAGCCGGGCAAAGATGCCCGGGTGATCCGCCAGCACGAAACTGGCGCGGGTGGC
>NZ_LWEX01000116.1 GCF_001634885.1 Sulfitobacter sp. HI0040
ATGATTTTTCGCTCCCGTCGGCGGGCGGGCTGCAACGCATCCTCACGCAGGCGGTTTCGCTTCGGCGGGCCTTTTACCTGATCCGGCACGAAGACGACCGGCGCGACCCGCGGCTCGGTCGTTTTGCCGATACGCTGCGCATGGCCCTGCGCGCCGAAGTGTCCCGGCTGGAGGCTAAAGCTTGACATGAATCGGCGCTGCGGTGACGCTGAAATTTCACAGTAATTCCGAAGGACAATGCCCATGCTGGTTTCGCAGATCCTCAAGACGAAGTCCGACGATGCCGTCGCCACGGCGGATCCTGATATGAAGGTGTCGGAAGCCGCGCGGATATTGTCCCAGAAACGGATCGGTACGCTGGTGATCTCGTCGGATGGCAAGACGCCTGATGGCATTCTTTCGGAACGCGATATCGTCACCGCGCTGGGGCGCAAGGGCGGGGGCTGCCTGAACGACAAGGTCTCCGACTTGATGACCCGCGATGTGGTGACCTGCAGCCGCGACGATCGGGCCGACCAGATCCTGCAGACGATGACCGACGGACGCTTTCGCCACATGCCGGTGCTGGAGAACGGATCGCTCGTGGGGCTGATCTCTCTCGGGGATGTGGTGAAGGCCCGGCTGATGGAACTTTCCATGGAAAAAGATGCCCTTCAGGGGATGATCATGGGTCACTGACGGGCCATTCGGGTTGCGCCCCGCGGCCCGACATGATCCTCTGCCGCTGAGCCGAAACCAAGTCAGGATCCTCTCATGCGTGTTGGTCTTTATCCCGGTACTTTCGACCCCATCACGCTGGGCCATATCGACATCATAAGGCGCGCCACGCGTCTGGTCGACAAGCTGGTGATCGGCGTGGCCATCAACCGCGACAAGGGCCCGCTTTTCACGCTGGAAGAACGGGTGAGCATGATCGAGGCGGAATGTACCGACCTCGCAGCGCAGACCGGCGTCGAGATCGTGGTGCATCCCTTCGAGAACCTGTTGATCGACTGCGCGCGCGACGTGGGCGCGCAATCCATCATACGGGGGCTGCGCGCCGTTGCGGACTTCGAGTACGAATACCAGATGGTCGGCATGAACCGGCAGCTCGACGACAGTATCGAGACCGTGTTCCTCATGGCCGAGGCGACGCATCAGGCCATCGCGAGCAAGCTGGTGAAGGAGATCGCGCGGCTGAAAGGCGATGTCAGCAAGTTCGTGACGCCGCGGGTCAATACGGAACTGCGGGAGCGCTTTCCGATCTGACGGGACGTGTCAGCGCCAGAAGGCCATCCATTCGATCAGTTCGAACATCTTCTTGCCCAGAAACACCAGGTGATCCGACCCATAGAGCGCCACGTCCACCGCGAGCGCCGAGAGCAGCAATGCGGCAAGGACGAGGGCGAGGGTGTTGGTCATCGGCACGGGCTCCGGCAGCGGTTTCCCCGATATGACAGGGCACCGCTGCCGGTGCAAGTTCAGCCGAGCTGCCCCATGGCAACGGCCACATCGGCCATCCGTACGGAGAAGGCCCATTCGTTGTCGTACCAGCCCAACACGCGCACCGTGCGACCGGCCACCACGATCGTCTGGTCGGGGGCGAAGATGCAGCTTTCTTCGGTGTGGTTGAAATCGACCGAGACCTTCTTTTCCGGGTCATAGGCGAGCACGCCTTTCATCGACCCTTCGGCGGCGGCCTTGGCGGCGGCGTTGACCTCTTCGACCGTTACGTCGCGGGACGCGGTAAAGGTAAGGTCCACCGCCGAGACGTTGGGCGTGGGCACCCGCATCGCCGTCCCGTCGAGCTTGCCCTTCAGCGCGGGCAGCACTTCGCCCAGGGCCTTGGCCGCCCCGGTGGAGGTGGGGATGATCGCCATGGCGGCCGCGCGCGCGCGGTAGAGATCGCTGTGCCGCCGGTCCAGCGTCGGCTGGTCGCCGGTGTAGCTGTGGATCGTGGTCATCAGGCCGCTTTCGATGCCGATGGCTTCATGCATCACCTTCGCCAGCGGGGCGAGGCAGTTCGTCGTGCAGGACCCGTTGGAGATCATCCGGTCGGAGGCCTGAAGCGTGTCGTGGTTTACGCCATAGACGACCGTGCGGTCCACGTTCTTGCCGGGGGCCGAGAGCAGCACCCGCTTCGCGCCCTGTTCGAGATGCACATTGGCCTTGTTGCCGTCGTTGAACTTGCCCGTGCATTCGAGCACCACGTCGCAGCCTGTCCAGTCCAGCTCCTCGAGGTTGTAGCTCGACATCACCTCGATGTCGTTGCGCCCGAGGTTCATGTAGCCATCGTCGATGGTGATCTCTCCGGGGAAGCGGCCATGGACGGAATCGTAGCGGATCAGATGGGCGGCGGTCTCCAGCGGGCCGGTGGCGTTCAGCTTGACCACTTCGATGTCGTCGCGTCCCGAGGCGGAGATATGGCTGAGCGTGCAGCGGCCGATGCGGCCAAAGCCGTTGATACCCACTTTGATGGTCATGCGATTTTCCTTAGGTCTGGAGCGTTTTGCCCGCTCTATATCGACAGGGCCGCGCGGGGTTAAAGGGGCAATCCGGCGCTATTCCGGCATGTTAGCGATAAAGCGCTGTGTTAGCGATATCGGTCCCGGGGGTTTGCCATGTGCCGGGGCAATGCTAGCTGTTGCGGACCAAGAAGGAGATCGAGCGATGAGTGGCCTGCTGGCACTGGTGGATGATGTGGCGGCAATCGCCAAGGTTGCGGCGGCCTCCGTCGATGATGTGATCGGGCAGGCGGCCAAGGCCAGCGCCAAGGCGGCGGGGGCCGTGATCGACGATGCGGCGGTGACGCCGAAATACGTGCATGGCTTCGCCGCCGAGCGCGAACTGCCGATCATCTGGCGGATTACCAAGGGCAGCCTGAAGAACAAGCTTCTCTATCTGTTGCCCGCGGGGCTTGCCCTGTCGAACTTCGCGCCCTGGCTCATTCCGCCGCTGCTGATGCTGGGCGGGGCCTATCTGTGCTTCGAGGGGGCCGAAAAGGTCGCCCATGCCATCGGGCTGAGCGACGGGCATACCGATTACGACAAGAAGGAAAAGGTCATCGAGGATCCCGCCCATCTGGAAGAGCAGAAGGCGCGCGGAGCCATCAAGACCGACTTCATCCTGTCGGCGGAGATCATGACGATCGCGCTGGCGGCGATCCCTGAATCGTCCTTCTGGATGGAAGCGGCGACGCTGGCGGCGGTAGCGGTCCTGATCACCGTCGTCGTCTATGGGTCGGTGGCGCTGATCGTGAAGATGGATGACGTGGGCCTCGCCATGGCGGAGCGGGGCAGCCTGGGCTTTACCCGCGCCATTGGCCGGGGGCTGGTGAGGGGGATGCCGGGCTTTCTGAAGCTGCTGACGATTGTGGGCACCGCCGCCATGCTTTGGGTCGGGGGGTCGATCATTGTGCACGGGCTGGAGCAGATGGGCTTTGACTCGTTGGCGCATTGGGTCAAGGGCGTGGCCGGATCAGTCGCCTATGCCGGGCCCGAGCAGATGGCAGGCGCGGTGAAATGGACGGTCACGGCGGCCATCGACGGTATCTTCGGGCTAATCCTGGGCCTCATGCTGATCCCGGTGGGTGAAAAGCTGATCACGCCCATCTGGCGCAGCTTTACCCGGAAGGTTCCGACCTGAGTATCGTGGAAGTTTCGGCGGCGGGTCGTCAGGCCCTGCCGCTGTCGCGCAGCAGGATCAGCGTAGTCATGAGGGTCGCAGCGCTCAGATGGCCCCCGGCGATATAAGCGGCCAAGCCGGGCAGGAAGGCCCCGCCCGAGGTCCACCAGACGAGAGAGGAGAATACCCCGCCGACACTCGCGATGATAAGATAAGCCAATGGCATCAGCGACCCGTTCACCCGCGCAACCTAAGCGCGCTTCTATGGCGCGCAACTCGCGTAATGTGACTAGCATAGCAACCTGAAGTTGGGCTTGTATATCTTTATTTCTATCTTGAATTGGAAAAAAGGGCGCGCCGTGGTGCGGCGCGTCCTTTCGCTTGGTCGGACAAGGAGCTGATCGATCAGCTGCCTTGTTTGGCCGAAAGCCGGAAGAGCGAGCCATTCTCAAAATCGGTGACAATGAGAATACTTCCGTCCGAATCCACTTCGACGTCACGCACACGGCCGATATCACGCAGCAGGCGCTCTTCGGCGACGACCCTGTCACCGTCGAGTTCCAGCCGCACCAGACCGCCGGGATAGAGCGAGGAGATCAGCACATCGCCTTTCCAGTCGGCGAACATATCGCCGTCATAGGTGATCATGCCGGCGGGTGCGATGACCGGGTCCCAGAAATAGGCGGGCTGTTCCATGCCTTCCATATGGGCCTTGCCGCTGCCCACGGGTTTGCCGGAATATTGCTCGCCGTAGGAAACGACGGGCCAGCCGTAGTTCTTGCCGGCCTCGGCCTTGTTCAACTCGTCACCGCCCTTGGGGCCGTGTTCGATCGTCCAGAGGGCGCCGTCGCGGTACATCGCGCCCTGGATGTTGCGGTGCCCGTAGCTCCAGATCCAGTCGATGGCATCCGCGTCACCGACATATGGGTTGTCCTGCGGGATGCTGCCGTCGAGGTTGAAGCGCACGGTCTTGCCGAAGGTGGTATTCAGGTCCTGCGCCTTCTCGCGGTTTTCCTGGGTGAAATGTTCGCCCGTCGTCACGAAGACATGACCGCTCCCGTCGAAGACGACCCGGCTGCCAAAGTGCATCGGGGCCTCTACCGCGGGTTCCTGAACGAAGAATTCGTTCACACCGGAGACGGAAGTCATGTCATCGGACAGGGTGCCGAAGGCGGCCGCCGTGGCGGTCTTGTTGTCCTTCATCGGCTTGGCGTAGGTCCAGAAGATGCGCCGTGTCTCGGCAAAGTCGGGGGCGAGCGCGATGTCCAGCAAGCCGCCCTGCTTTTTCGCGAGCACGTCGGGCAGGCCCTTGATCGGCTCGGAAAGCGTGCCGTCCGCAGAAACATGGCGCAGGTTGCCCGCGCGTTCGGTCACCAGCAGGCCCGCGCCATCCGGCAGCACTTCGATCCCCCAGGGGTGGACGAGACCGCCGACCACGGTTTCCTTCTGGAACTGCACGCCGGAATTCTTCAGCGGGGCGCGGAACTGCGCGTCGAAAGCGGGCTGGAAATCGGTGTTCCGGTTGCCGCGCTCGAAAGTGACCTCTTGCGCCGCAAGCGGGCTGGCGAGGAGGGCGGCTGTCAGTATTGGAATGGTACGCATGTAACGATCCTCTCTGGTTAAATGGGGTCTTGGGAACCCAACCTGCCAGCATGGCGGGTGTTCGTTCACAAACCCGTGAGAGGACGGGCCGGGGCGCGTTGGCCCCGGACCCTGAGATGTTTACAGCAGCGCGCGCGCCCGCTCGGCCACCACGTCGGCGGTGATGCCGAATTTTTCGAACAATTCCTCCGCCGGGGCGGAGGCGCCGAAGCGGTCCATGCCGACGAAATCGGCCTTGCCGAACTTGCCGCGTTCGCCCAGCAGCCAACGGTCCCAACCCATACGGACGCCTGCCTCGACCCCGACGCGGACGGCGCCGCCCGGCAGGATCCGCTTGCGATAGGCGTCGTCTTGCTGGGCGAAAAGCTCCATGCAGGGCATGGAAACGACGCGGGTGCCGATGCCCTCGGCCTGCAGCTTCTCGCGCGCGTCCATGGCCACCGAAACCTCGGAGCCGGAAGCGATCAGGATAACCTGCCGCTTGCCTTCCGCATCGGCCAGCACATAGGCCCCGCGCGCCGTCAGGTTGTTGTTCTTGTGCTCCTTGCGGACCGCGGGCACGCCTTGACGGGTCAGCGACAGGACCGAAGGTGTCGCCTTTTCGGTCAGGGCGATTTCCCAGGCCTCGGCGGTTTCGACCGTATCGGCGGGGCGGAAGACCAGCGTGTTGGGGGTGGCGCGGCTGATGGCCAGATGTTCGACCGGCTGGTGGGTCGGCCCGTCCTCGCCCAGGCCGATACTGTCATGGGTCATGACGAAGACGGTGGGCACCTGCATCAGCGCGGCAAGGCGCATGGCGGGGCGGGCGTAATCGGTGAAACACATGAAGGTGCCGCCATAGGGGCGGATGCCGCCGTGCAGCGCCATGCCGTTCATGGCGGCGGCCATGCCATGTTCGCGGATACCCCAATAGACATAGCGGCCCGTGCGGTTGTCCACGTCGAAGACGCCCAGATCGCCCGTCTTGGTGTTGTTGGAGCCGGTGAGATCGGCGGAGCCGCCCACGGTTTCGGCCATGATCGGGTTGATCACCTCCAGCACCTTTTCGCTGCTGGCCCGGGTGGCCAACTTGGGTGCCGCTTCGGACATCTGCTTCTTGAAGGCCTTGATCGTGGCGCTCAGCTTCTTGGGCGCGTCGAACGCCAGCGCGCGGTTGAACGTCTCGCGCTTGGAGCGGGGCATCTGGTCGAACCGTTCCTCCCAGTCGCGCCTCGCCTCGGCACCGCGTTTGCCGATGTCTTCCCAAGCGGATTTCACGTCCTCCGGAACCTCGAAGGGGCCGGCGGACCAGCCGTAGGCTTCCTTGGCCGCGGCGAGCTGTTCGGGATCGGTGAGCGCCCCGTGCCCCTTGGATGTGTCCTGTGCCGCATGGCCGAGGGCGATATGCGTCTTGCAGGCGATCATGGTGGGGCGGTCGGATTTGCGCGCCTCGGTCAGCGCGGCATCGATCGCTTCCGGGTCGTGGCCATCGATCTCGATCGTGTGCCACTGGGCGGCGGCGAAGCGGGCGACCTGATCGGTGCGGTCCGACAGGCTGACGGGTCCATCGATGGTGATGTCGTTGTTGTCCCACAGAACGATGAGCTTGCTCAGCTTGTGGCGCCCGGCGAGGGTGATCGCCTCTTGGCTGACCCCTTCCATCAGGCAGCCGTCACCGGCGATGACATAGGTGTGGTGATCCACGACCTTCTTGCCGTAGGTGGCGCGCTGCATCTCTTCGGCCATGGCAAAGCCCACGGACATGGCGATGCCCTGACCCAGCGGGCCGGTGGTGGTTTCGATGGCATCGGCGAGGAAGTTTTCCGGGTGGCCCGCGGTGCGCGCGCCCAACTGGCGGAAATTCTTGATCTCCGACAGGGGGAATTGTTCATAGCCCGTCAGGTGCAGCAGGGAATAGAGCAGCATGGAGCCGTGGCCCGCCGAAAGGATGAAGCGGTCCCGGTCCGGCCAGAGCGGTGCGGCGGCATCGAATTTCAGGTGTTTCTCGAACAACACGGTCGCGACGTCGGCCATGCCCATGGGCATGCCGGAATGGCCGGAATTGGCTTCGGCCACGGCATCGAGCGTGAGCGCCCGGATGGCGGTCGCTTTGGACCAGTGATCGGGATGGGCTTTGGCGAGGGCTTGCAGATCCACGGGCATGCACTTTCCTGTCGGGGATGGAGCGGGTTTGGCCGTCAATAGCAGCCGACCGCCAAAGTTCAAGCGCAACCGCCCCGGCGGGGCGGACGGAGCCGATTGCCGCGTGAACAAGTGCTGCCAAGCGATTGATATGATATGGGGCGCATTCTTGCGGCGCATTGGGTAGGATTGTACTCGAACCGCGCCTGTGCGATTCGATCCCGGGTGCATCCGCATCGGCAGCGGCGTGCACGGGGCCGGGCCGGGCGTCCCGCAGACGCGACGAGGTGAAAGTGAGCATGAACGAGATTGACGAATTGCAACGGCGCATCGCCGCCGCGATGGACCGGGTCGCCCGCGGGGTGGAGGCCATGGGGCAGGCCGCGCCGGAGCCGGCCCCCGCCGCTGAGGCCCCCGCCGGACCGGACGAGGACATGGCCGAGGCGCTGGAGGAAGAGCGGACCGCCAATGCACAGCTGACCGAACGGCTGCGGGTCTTGCGCCAGAAGAACGAGTCGGAACTCTCAGACCTCAGGCAGGAGGCGGAGGAGCTGCGCCAGCGCCTGACAGAGGGCGAATCGGCTTTCGGACGGCTCGACACCGAATTGCAGCGGGTGCGCCGCGCCAATGCGCAGCTGTCGGAGGCCTGTGCCGCCCTGCAGGAAGCCAACGCCGAAGGCGTGGGCGAGCCGCATCTGATCAACAAGGCGATGATGGCCGAACTGGAGGCGCTGCGCGCCGCCCGCGCCGCCGAAGCCGCAGAGGCCGAAGCCATCCTTGCCGCGCTGGCGCCGCTGGTGGGCGCGGAGCAGGAACCGGCGCAGGACAACACGAAAGGAACCGCCTGATGCCCGAGGTACGGATCACGATCGGGGGCCGCCAGTTCGAAGTGGCCTGCCAGGACGGCGAGGAAAGCTATCTGCACGCTGCCGCCAAGATGCTGGACGACGAGGCGCAGGTGCTGAGCGATCAGGTCGGGCGGATGCCGGAAAGCCGGATGCTGCTGATGGCGGGCCTACTGCTGGCCGACAAGACCGCCAGCGTCGAGGACCGCATCGCCGAGATACGCGCGGAACTGGCCCAGCGGGAAGCGGAACTGGCGCGGCTGCGCAATGTCCGGGTGGAGCCCGAGCGGATCGAGGTGCCGGTGGTGCCCCAGTCCGTCACGGATACGCTGGCCGAAATCGCCGCCCGGGCAGAGGCGCTCGCCGCCGAGGTGGAGGAGAAGGCGGCGGGCTGACCCCGGCCCGGGGCGGTTCGGCAGGATCGTACCGCTTTGCGCCCAGACCAGATCGGAAAAGAAAAACGGCAGCACCTGGGGTGCTGCCGTTGATCGTTGGGGAACCCCGGGGTCGCCCGGGGATCGGGATCAGCCGTTGGCTTCGCGGATCTTGTCGGCAGCTTCCTTGTCATAGGCCACGCCGTTCTGCTCCAGCAGCGTGTCCAGCTCGCCCGACAGCGTCATCTCGGTGATGATGTCGCAACCGCCGACGAATTCGCCCTTCACGTAAAGCTGCGGGATCGTCGGCCAGTCGGAATATTCCTTGATGCCCTGGCGCAGCCCTTCGTCGGCCAGCACGTTCACATCGGCGAATTCCACGCCCATGTAGTTCAGCACACCGGCCACGCGGCTGGAAAACCCGCATTGCGGCATTTCCTTGGTGCCCTTCATGAACAGCACGACATCGTTGTTGCTCACGGTTTCCTTGATCTGTGTGGATGCATCGGTCATTTGCGTCGTTTCCTTGGAATGAATTGTTTCGCGTATTCCTGCGGGTCGCGCGGTACCTTGAAGGTATAGGACTGTCCGCCCCCGCCGCCGCCAGAGTGATAATTGGCCTCGACCTCGTGA
>NZ_LWEX01000117.1 GCF_001634885.1 Sulfitobacter sp. HI0040
TCACGAAGACCTTGTTCGCCGCCTCGCGGAAGCTGTCGCTGCCCGTCACCGCCGAAAGAGCGTGCCCGTTGGCGATGGCCTTGGAAAAGGCGCTGAGGTCGGGCCGCACCGACAACCCTTCGAGCGCACCGCCCATGTTCAGCCGGAACCCGGTGCGCACGTCATCGACCACCATCGCGGCACCGGTTTCGTCACAGGCCTTGCGCACGGCATCCGCGAAATCCTGCGTCGGCATTTCCTGCGGCACGCCGAGGTCATGGCGAAAGCCCGAAACGACGATGGCGGCCAGATCATCACCGGCTTCGGCCACCGTGGCCCTGACGCTGTCGGTGTCGTTGAACTCGAAATGCATCAGATGCGCGCGGTCTTCTGCGGTCACCCCGGTCAGCGAGGGCGAACACCATGGCACCGCCCCGTGATAGGCCCCCCGTGCAATCATGATCTTGCGCCGCCCCGTACCCGCCCGCGCGATGGTCACGCAGGATGTCATCGCGTCGGAGCCGTTCTTCTGGAACAGTGCCCAATCAGCGTGGGCCACGGTATCGACCAGCTTCTCGGCAAGGGTGACGGCCTGTTCGGTCGGCCCGTTGAGGCAGACCCCCTGCTCGGCTTCCCGGCGCACGGCCTCTTCCACCAGCGGATGCCGATGGCCGAGGATGATCGGCCCCCATGCGCACATGAAATCGATGTATTCACGCCCGTCCACGTCTGTCACCCGTGCGCCTTGGCCGCTGGCAAAGAACTGGGGGTAGCCGCCGGGCAGGGCTTCGGCGCGCTGATGGCCCCACATGCCGCCGGGAATGACGCGTGCCGCCCGGTCGCGCAGCGCGCGGTCGCGTGACGCATTGGTCTGGATGAAGGGCGAATTCATGCGCCGGCTCCTTCTGAAAGGGATTGTTCGTCTTGTGCCGCCGGGGGCGGGCCGGGGAAGTGACAGGCCACCGCACGGCCCTCTCCATCGTCGTCGAGGTTCGGCTGCACCTCGGCACAGAGCGCCTGTGCCCGGGGGCACCGCGTGCGGAACCGGCATCCCGAAGGCGGGTTGAGCGGGCTCGGCAGATCGCCCTCCAGCACGGTGCGCCTTCGCGCCCGCTCCCGGATCGGGTCGGCCAAGGGAATGGCCGACAAAAGCGCCTGCGTATAGGGATGCTGCGGGTCGGAGAACAGCCGCTGCGCGGGCCCCGTCTCGACGATCTGGCCAAGGTACATCACCCCGATCCGGTGCGAGATATAGCGCACCACGCCCAGATCATGCGCGATGAAGACAAAGGCAACGCCCAGCCGTTCCTGCAGATCGCGCAGCAGGTTCAGAACCCCCGCCTGTATCGACACGTCGAGCGCCGACACCGGCTCATCCAGCACCACGACCTTCGGATCGACGGATATCGCACGCGCAATGCCGATACGCTGGCGCTGCCCACCCGACAGTTCGTGCGGATAGCGGTCCGCCACGTCCTGCGGCAGTTGCACGAGATGGATGAGCTCTTCGATCTTCGCCGCCTCCTCCTGCGGGCGCAGGCGCAGCAGCCGCATGCCTTCGGACAGGATGCGCCTGATCTTCATGCCCGGATGCAGCGATGCCATCGGATCCTGGAAAACGATCTGAAGGTCGCGCCGCACGGGCCGCATCTCTGCCGGAGAAAGGGTGGTAATGTCCCGCCCCGCCAGAACGACGCGGCCGCCCGATGGTTCCAGCAGGCGCAGGATGCAGCGGCCCAGCGTGGATTTGCCGCAACCGCTTTCCCCGACAAGCCCGAAGGTTTCGGCCTGCCCGACGCTGAAGCTCACCCCCGATACCGCGCGCAGCATCTGCGCGGGGCGCGTGCCCAGCAGGTTCGAGCCGACGGGAAAATCCTTCGACAGGTTGCTGACCTCTAGGACCGGAACGCCGCTCATGTGCCCACCGCCCGGGGCCTCGGGCCCTCATCCAGCAATTCCTCTGCCCGCAGACATGCCGTTCTGGTGGGGCCGACCGCCCGCAACGCGGGATCGCTCTCGCGGCAGGGCTGCTGCGCGAACGTGCAGCGCGGGGCGAAACTGCACCCCGGCGGGCGCGAAAAGATCGACGGCGGCGTGCCCTCGATCGGTGTCAGTTCCTCGTCGATCCGGTCCAGCTTGGGCATCGCCGCGATCAGGCCGCGCGTGTAGGGATGCGCACTGTGGTAAAAGATATCCTCCGCGCGCCCCGTCTCCACCACCCGCCCGCCGTACATCACGGCGATATCGCGCGCCATGCCCGCGACCACGCCCAGATCATGGGTGATCAGCACGACGCCGATGCCACGTTCCTGCGCAAGCTTTCGCAGCAGATCGAGGATCTGCGCCTGCACCGTAACGTCAAGCGCGGTGGTCGGTTCATCCGCGATCAGCAGGGCCGGATCGTTCGCCAGCGCCATGGCGATCATCGCGCGCTGGCGCATGCCGCCGGAAAATTCGTGCGGATACTGCTGCGCGCGGCGTTCCGGCTCCGGTATGGCGACCTGCTCCAGCAGACCGATGGCGCGGGACCGTGCCGCTCCGCGTCCGATGCGGCGGTCATGCAGGCGGATGGCCTCGACGATCTGTGCGCCGATGGTCAGAACGGGGTTGAACGCGCTCAGCGGGTCCTGAAAGACGCAGCCGATATCGCGCCCGCGGATCCTGCGGATATCCCGGCGCGACATGCCGATGAGTTCGCGGCCCTTGAACCGCGCCGAACCGCTGACGGTCGCCTGTTCGGGCAGCAGCTGCAGCAGCGCCATCATCGCGACGGATTTACCCGACCCGCTTTCGCCGACGATGCCCAGCACCTCGCCCTCGTCCAGCGTGAAATCCACACCGCGCACCGCTTCCACGGGGCCACGGGGGCCGGGAAAGGCGGCGCGCAGGCCGGTGATATCCAGCAGCGGTTCGCTCATGCCGCCGCCCGCCGGTCGAGGATGTCGCGCAGCCCGTCCCCCAGAAAGGAGGTGGCCAGCACGACCGAAAGGATCGCCATGCCGGGGCCGGCGGCGATCCACCAGCTATAGAACTTGGCCGCCCCTTCGGAAATCATGCTGCCCCATTCGGGGCTCGGCGGTACCGCGCCCAGCCCGATGAAGCTGAGCGAGGCGGCAAGCAGCGCCACCTGTCCGAAATCCATCGTCGCGTTGATCAGCGTCGGCGTCCAGCACAGCGGCAGGATATGCACCACCAGCACCCGCCCCCGGCCCGCGCCACCGGCAATCGCGGCCTCCACATGTTCGCGGGTGCGGACCTCCAGCACCTGCGCGCGCATCAACCGGGCATAGATGGGCCACCAGACGATGATCATGGCAAGACCCGCGTTCGGCAGACCCGGCCCAAGGGTCGCGGCCACGGTCATCGCCAGCAGGATCGGCGGAAAGGAAAGGGTGACATCCGCGGCCCGCATGATGACGGCATCGAGCCAGCCGCCGTAATAGCCCGATATGGCCCCAAGTGCCGAGCCGATGATGACCGCCGCGACAACAACCATCACCGCCACGGGAATGGTATAGGCCGCACCGTGCAGGGTGCGCGACAGCACGTCCCGCCCCAGCGCATCCGTGCCCAGCCAATGTTCGCCACTTGGCGGTTGCAGCCGCCGCCCGGCCATCATCAGCGGATCGACGATGGGCCAGAACTGGACCGTCAGCACGGTGATGGCCCAGAAGAGCAGGATCACGATACCGATCTGCGCCGTCACCGGCAGCCGACCCATCGAGGCGCGGATCTGGCCCAGCCTGCCCGGGCGGGGCATGTCGCCCACCGCGCTCATCCCGACACCTTGATGCGGGGATTGGCCCAGGCATAGGCGATGTCCGTCACCAGATTGGCCAGCAGAAAGGCAGTCGCGCCCACGATCGTCACCCCGCCGATGGCGGGGTAATCAAGCGACCGCGCTGCGGCCACCGCGTAGGATCCGATGCCGGGCCAGCTGAATATCGCCTCGGTCAGAACGGCGCCGGTGATGAGATAGGCAAAGGTAAAGCCCAGCACCGTCAGCACGGGGATCAGCGCATTGCGCAGCGCGTGGTTCATCAGAACGACCCGCTCCGAAGCGCCCTTGGCCCGTGCGGTGCGCACGTAATCCTGACCCAGCGCCTCCAGCAGCGAAGAGCGCACCAGCCGCGCCACGATGCCGATCACGGACCAGCCCAGCACCAGCGCCGGCAGGGCGAGATGGCTCAGTACCTGCAGAAGAAGCGCCCAGTCCCCCGCCAGCACCGCATCGATGCTGTAGAAACCGGTGACCTCCTCGGGCGGTCTCGTCCGCGCATCGAGACGCCCGGTCCCGGGGGTCCATTTCAGTTGGACGGAAAAGACATAAAGCATGATCAG
>NZ_LWEX01000118.1 GCF_001634885.1 Sulfitobacter sp. HI0040
GAGGTCTTCGCTTCGGTGATGGGGAAACGGTAGTAGGGAACGTTCAGTGTCCCGCCCAAGGCCACAACGGCTTGGTGTTCCTTCGCCGTTCGGCGGACCATACAGTGGGATCGTTTGAATTGCAGAAACAAGGGAACACCTGGCCGGTCGAGCTTCACATCATAGCCGCCTCCTGCTTTGCCTTCCTCGATCAGACTTGGAAACACGGGTGCGGCTGATAGCGCAACCCAACCAACGAGTTCATTGGTAAGGGCGAACCCGTAAGAGAATTCGGAAATTTCAGGTTTCATCTTTCAGCCGCCGTTGCCAGTTTCTTTGAAGTCACGCGGATTGGTGAACCGGCTTTTGCACGACTTCTTTAATCCCGATGATTGCATATATGACTGAAGTAACTCTATAACAAAAAAAGGGAATTTTATGGACACTACCGCCATCCCTCCCGAAATCCGCTACCAGTGGAATAGCGCAAATATTCCAATCATCGTCCGTTCCGGGATTTCCGGCGATAAACTCACAGCGCGGTTGCCATATCGTCCCGATAATCGGGGCTGGCTTTTCGGTCTGGCAACCGGACGCCGGAAGCCCGAAGTACAATGGGCTCCCGTCGAGAAAGCCTGGAAGTTACCAGTTAGTTGGCTCAATCGTTTTGTTGACAGCGGCTTGGAACGATATGGACAGCTCTACGTCGTTCAGCCCTACCGTGAAATGGAGAAGTGCGCGCCCGCTTGTCGGAACGCCGTCGGACACGATTGCCAGTGTTCCTGCATGGGCGCGAACCACGGCGCAGGTGATGGTAGTGGATGGTTCGACGTCTCCGAGACGTTTTCGTTCCGATGGGGACCGCAATCTGCGGCGATCAGGTTGATGACCCGAAAGGCATGAACAAAGCTATCGGCTCAGTCGTCAAACGAAGCTCGTAAGTGTTGGCAACGGTTTTTTGGGACCACTGTCACCATTAGTCGGCATGGGTGTTTGCCAGTCTGCCTAGGTGCATTAGTTTGCTTGGCCGCCTCCTGGCTGTCCGAAGTGCAGCACTTTGACTCGTTGCTTCCCTTCGCCTGCTCGGCGCTCTGCTAGGCCCACCGTTTGTTCGTTCATAGGTATCATGGATACTTGCCGCGGTTTATTTGGGAGTGAAAACGAACCCGCAGTGCTCTGGTGCGTCTGTCGGTTCAGTTCACATTTCCCATCGCGGCCACCGCACTTCTCCCGATGTCTGAGTTGCATGACATGCTGGTCGCAGCTGTCGTCCCGTCCACAAAGGTTGCCGCCGATCTTTTTCCCCTGACCCTGCGGGTCATTCCGCGCGGGTCAAAAAGACCGGCGCCTGCCCCTCTCCGCTACGCTTCGCCTTCGGTGTGGCCGTGCCTTGGCCAGCTGCAAGGTGACCATCATTGCAACGCAAACAAGGAGAAGAGCAATGACCACGAACTGCATCAAATTCACCAGCGCCGACTTTGAGACCGCCAAGGGCGTCGGCTCCATTTCAACCCTGAACTTCGACCTCGACGTCACGGTCGAACCCGTCGCGAGCACGAACCCGATGGCCCCCACGCACCGCGTCCTCGGCCGCTCCCCGCGCGGCAAGCTGGTCGAGTGCGGCGGCATCTGGAAGAAGCAGAACAAGGAGACTGGCGCCGACTACTACACGCTGACCATCCGCGACCACGGCTTCAACGCCAACCTCGGCAAAGCCGCGAACCAGGACGATCTGTCTCTGCAGGCCGTCATCCCCTGGGGCCCGAAAGACGCCGCCTAAGCCAACAGCCAGACCGCTTCGGCGGTCTGGCTTTTCTGCGTTCTGGAGAACCAGCCTTGGGCGGGCGCAAGATCGGTGTCCGAAGGATGCCTCATATTTCGGACGCGGAGGCAGTGGCGGGTAGTCAGACTGGATAGGTCGCAAATGCGGTTCCGATCCTTGTGTTCAGTGACATCGTGGATCGAGCAAGCGCGTGGCGGAACCGAATGTCAGCCGGAGAACTGGGACCCACTTAGCGAGCCAAGCGCACTCCTTCTCTCAGTCGAGCAAACCGCGCCAGGACCGTCTTCGTGATGCTTCCCGGGGTGGCGAATTTACACTGTGCCGCGAGGGTAGAAATCGCAAATCAACGTCATGAGCCTGGGGGCAACGTCTCACGCCAGTGTCACCGCCGCGCGCCTGTCCGTCGACCTGTTGGCCTTAGAGATCGCTAGCCCGAGGTCGAGCGGTCGGCAACGCCCGGGGGCAGGTTCCTGGACGGCTGGCGCTTTACGTTTGAATCGCCTCGAAACACGCTGCCTCTCGCCTGCGGCTCGAACGCGTGTTTCGAACATCATTGTTCTTTTGAAAACGTAAAGCACCGTGACGCCTTGAGCGCTGCCGAGGCATCGCTCACAACAAACCTGTCCCCGGTGTGCTCCATTTCATTCCGCCCCGTGCCGGGTGCAGCCCGCTCTCATGCCCCCGGTCTTTTCCACGATCCGTCCAACGACGATCGTTGGGCCGGATCACACCATGACACTCGAACAATCGATCGACCTCGCCGAATTGCAAGCCGACATGGCCTTCGATGCCTACCTCGCCGCCTTCGATGAAGACGCCCATCCAGAGACCCTCGGCAGCCTCGAGACCGAGGCGCTGATCGCCCGCAGCCGCTATGACGACATGCGCTCTCAGGGACTGGGTCACTGACCCAGAGACCCCTGCGCTCTTCGGATCCGCAGGGGTCTGACGTCGTCTCTCAGAAGCTTCGTGACGTCCGGAGAGGGTGTAACCCGCGGGCCGTCTTCGTGTTCCTGGAGCCCGATCAGTAACTAGCTCGGGCGCTCGGTTTGTGCGTTTTCAAGCGCTGCGCTGACGCCAATTCCAGCAGCTTCCTTCCCGCCCGGATTCTGCGCATCAATGAGGGTTGCGCTCGTTCGATGTCACGCTGCGCAGGGCTTTGAACGCGCTGCCGATACTCGCAAAAATACACATCACGCAAAACGTAATATTGCGCAATGTACTTTATTGAGGTACAAGCGAAGGAGAGAAGGAAGACGTTGGCAGGATATGGCCAATGTTTGCACATTTTGTCCGAGGGGTCTGTCATGGGCGTTTCCCGCAAAGCTGAATGCTCCGCCGCACGCGAACGCGATTGCGAGCAATCTCTGCCTCGCGCGCGTCTGCGCATGCATGCCTTTCTTTGAAACGGGAGAACGCCCTAGTGCCGAGGCCAGCGAAAAACCTGAAGCTAGAAGAGCGCATCGAAGTGGCACGGCGCTTTGCGGCGGGCGAAAGCGCGAAGGAACTGGCGGCGGCGTTTGGCATCTCTGCGCGCCATGTGAACCGGCTCGCGAGAGAGGAGGCGGGCGAGGGGATCGCGGTGCGCGATCCAAGCGAGACGGTGGCGTTCCGGGCCAGCCGATCCGAGCTGGAAGCCTTCGATGCGGAGTGGCGCGAACGGGGCTTTGCCAACCGGTCGCAGGCGCTCAATGCGGTGCTGCGCGGACGGTGCGGGTTCCTCGATGTACCCCGTGATCTGGTCGCCGAATTCTGCGCTGCATGGCGTCAGGCGAAGGACGTGAGCGACGCCGGATTGGTGCTCGCCAAGGCGGTGCATCGCGGTCGGTTGGAGGTCTCGGAGGCGGATCGCGCCGTGCTGATCGAACTGCTCGATCTGGCGCAGTCCATGAGCCGTGAGATGGGCCGGATGAAGGATGCAGCGCAGGCACTGCGTCATCAGGAGTGGCCAAAAAAGGAAGAAGGGCAGGGAGCGGAGAGCGCGGTTCTGGAGGATGACCTGCGCGAGACCGTGACAGGTTTGAGGCTCGTCAGGAATGGCTGATCCGCTTGCCCTCTACACCTCGGTCATGGGTCGGCTCTGGGAGGATGAGCGCATCCGGGGCCAGGCCGCGGCGCGGATCGACGCGCGGCTGGCGGGGCGTCGGCAGGGGCGGAGTTTCGCGCGCGTCGGATCCCTGTCGGCGCGCAACGCGCTGAAGGCGGCGTCGGGGCAGAGCCGGGCGGCGGTGTTCAAGCGGATCCGGGCAGGGGGCTGCAAGACGCGTGCCTCGCTCGGGGCGCAGATCTCCTACATCAACGACAAGGCGGTCTACACCTACTCGACGATGACCAACGCGCTGACCGATGCTGCGGTGCTTACCGAGGAGCAGAAAAAGGACATCGTCGAGGACTGGGCCGGGACCTGGCGCGGCTCGACCAAGCTCGGTTTCACCTCGCACATGCTGCTCTCTTTCCCGACCGACGTGACGGTCGACCAGGTCCGCGACATCGCGATGCACTGGACGGAGCATTTCTTCGAGAGCGGTGCATACGGCGACCAGTGGGACTATGTCCTCGCGGTCCATGACGACCGGGCGCACAAGCACGCCCATATCATCCTGAACAATCGCGGCGTCGAGAAGGGCACCTGGTTCTCTTGCTGGGCCGAGGGCGTGATGTCGCCGCAGCTCATGCGCGAGAAGCAGGCCGAGATCGCGGAACGCTATGGTGTGATGCTTGACGCCACCACCCGGCTCGAGCGCGGCATCTTCGAGAAGCCCGCCGGGATCGAAGAGATCTACCGTGCCAAGGAAGAGGCCCGCCTGCCGCGCGAGATCGTCATGACCGCGCAAGAGTCAGCCATCGCGCAGGCACAGGTGGTGGGCTTCGCCAAGGACTACAAGAACCTCGCCGACCTGCTGGACCGGATGGACCAGCGCCACATGGCGCGCGTCCTGCGCGGCATGGCCGACAGTCTCGGCTCGGGCACGCCGTGGAATTTCACCGAAGGAGAGATAGACATGAAGGACATCAAGACCGTCGGTGACGCGATCGACTATTCCGAGCGCACGATCGAGGCGCTGAGGCTCAAAGCCGAAGAACTGGACCCGGCCGAGCGCGCCGCCTTCGAGGCCAAGGCCGCGCCGATCATCGCAGACCTTTCGCAGATGGTGCCGGACCCGGACCTGCGCGCACGTTTCGGCAAGCAACTCGAGGAACCCTATCCGCCAGGGGCGGGCAGCGAGGTTCTGATCGCCGCGCTGCAGTCCGGCAATGATGATGGGCTCCGTGACGTGCTCGAGCGCGCCGACGAGGCCGGGATGGACAGCGAGGAGCTGGTGGCCCGGATCACGGCGGGCGGCACGCGGAACTACGGCATGGCGCAGGACTGGGTCGAGCGGGACATGAACGCGGTGCTGGCGAAGGACGGTCTCAGTGTCGAGACGGCCAGTGATGACCAACTCGACGCCGCGCTCGAGAAGGTCGACGGCGTGATGGACGCGCTGATGGAGCGGGCCAAGGAACTGGGTGTCCAGATCGGTCGGACCCTTGCCGATGAGGACGAGGCAACGTTGCCGCTCATCGACGAGGACGACCGGACGCCCAATCCCTACCTGCAGGACCTCGCCGACATGTTGCGCGACGGCAAGCTCAGCGAGGAACAGGAAGAGACGGTCGAGCGGACCCTGCAATCCGAGCTCTTCAAGGAACTGGGTGAGGAAGGTTTGGCCGAGCTACGCCGCGGCAACTACGAGGTGCTGGATGCGGCGCTGCCGAGCAAGCTCGATCAGATCACCGTCACGCAGGAGTTCCTTGAGATGACGTTTGAGGAAACGGGCGACCAGGTCTTCACCGACCGCGCCGCCGGATTGCAGCAGGACAAGGCGACCGAGGTGGCACGGCTGCGTGGCCAGCAGGAAGCGCAGGAAATGGGGCGCGACCTTGGCCGTGATCGCGGTCTCGACGACGAGATGGAATTCTGAGGGGGAGATGACCACCATGACCAAGACACTTCCCCTCTGGGCCGCATTTCTTTTCGGTGTGATCTGCGGCGCTGTCATCGGCACCATCGTCGCTGCCTTCTACCTGACCCTGGCCCTGAAAACCGGGTTTGGCAGCTTCGACATGCTGGCGCTCTGGAAGGCGAGCGCCGGCACCCGCGCGGCGCATCCCGAGGCCTTCAAGGTGGGTTTTGGTGCCGTCGGCTTTGGGGCCTTAGGCCTCGGCGCCCTGGCGTTGGCCTGGACCTGGAAGAAAGAGCGCGACGATTATGGCTCGGCCCACTGGCAAACCAAGGCGCAGCTGAAGACGAACGACATGCTGCAAGCGCCGGGCAAGGGCTTCGTCTGCGGCAAGCTTGGCGCGCCGACCTCCAAGGCCGAGTTCATCTCCTCGACCACCATCCCGCATGTGATGATGGTGGCCCCGACCCGCGCCGGTAAGGGTGTGGGTTTCGTGATCCCGAACCTCCTGAGCTTCGCGGGCTCGGTCGTGGTGCTCGACGTGAAGGGCGAAAACTTCGA
The DNA here is from genome assembly GCF_001634885.1 of Sulfitobacter sp. HI0040. GTDB lineage: Bacteria > Pseudomonadota > Alphaproteobacteria > Rhodobacterales > Rhodobacteraceae > Sulfitobacter. The sequence goes on from NZ_LWEX01000118.1 coordinate 6,268, forward strand.
AAAGACCGCGCGGCTTCGGGCGCTGAACGGCGACGAGGTCTATCGTTTCAGCCCCTTTGACTGGGCCAATGCCACGCATCGCTACAACCCGCTCGCCCGGATCGCCAAGGCTCCGAGCTTTGCGCAGCGCTTCACCGAGGTGTCGATCCTGGCCGACCTCTTCCTCGACAAGGACAACAAGACGCTCGACACCTTCTCCGAGGCCGGCAAGTCGATTTTCGTCGCTGCCTGCCTGCTGGCGATCCAGCGCGGCACGCCGAACCTTGGCGAGGTGAACAAGATCGTCGCCGGGGGTGAATACAAGAACGCGCAGTACAAGACCTATGCCGACGAGGCCGAGGAAGACATTCTGCGCGAGCTCTGGACCAACGCGGCCTCGGCCTCGTCGCGGCTGCTGACCTCGAACATCCAGGCCCTGATGACCGCCGGTCTCAAGCAGTGGGACAATCCGGCGGTGCGCTCGGCCACCGAGGCGAGTGACTTCGATTTCTCGACCTTTCGGAAGACCCCGCAGTCGCTCTACATCGCGGTTTCCGAGGATCATATCGCGACCCTGGCGCCGCTTCTGCGCCTGATGTTCGCCGATCTCATTGCCTCGATCCGGCTGAACGAACGTGGCCCGGACGAGCCGTGGCCGGTCATGATGATGATCGACGAATTCCAGCAGATGGGGGCCATGCCCTATCTCGAACGCGCGATCCATTCGCTCGCGAGCTATGGCGGCCGCGTGGCGATGATTGCGCAGTCGCTGGCTTCGCTTGATCGGATTTACGGACCCGAGGGCCGCGAAAGTCTCGAGAACGGGGCGGGGCTCAAGCTCTACATCACCCCGCGCGACCAGCGCACCGTGAAGGAGGTCTCCGCCGCGGTCGGCAGTACCACCCGCGAGGCGGTGACCCGGATGTATGGCCGCAACAAGGGTTTCCTTGGTGCGACCTCGACTTCGGCGCGGCTGGAAGAACGACCGCTGCTTTCTGAGACTGAAGCGCGCCTGATGGATCCCGACGAGGTCATCATCCTCGCCTCGCCCCAGCACCCGATTAAGGCGAGCCGGGTCAAGTATTACGACGATCCGTTCTTCAAGCAGATGCTGGCCCGCCAGGAGGGCAAGCCGTTCCCCTATCCGCCGAGTGTGCAGGGCGTGGGGCCTTGGGGTAGCAACGGCGATGATGAGGCCGGCGCAGACGAGCCGGCGAAACCGACCGAACGCGCGCTTGTCCGGGATCGCTCGCAGCGGCGCAAAGCGCGGGCGATGAGCGTCAGGACGATGGAGGCCGGGCGCGGGCAACCAGAGCCGGAGACGCTCGATCGGGACGCGGCGGTGCCGAAGGAATGGGAGGCAGTGTTGGATGCGCGGGAGGATTTCATCGAGGAGTTGATGGGGCATTGACAGTATTAGGAGTTGCGACAGGACACGATAGCGAGTGCATCTGCAAGCATTCGGATTTCCCGTTGACA
>NZ_LWEX01000119.1 GCF_001634885.1 Sulfitobacter sp. HI0040
CACTGACAGACGCGAAGGTGCCTCGAGAGAGGTGTAATATCCGGTCACCATCCGCGTTGCGACGTCGATCGCCAGCGTGACCCAAGGCCGCCCAATTGGTTTGCGTTCAAAGCCGTCGACAAGAATGATGTCCGCCGGTGTATGATCAATTTGGACGATCTCCAGTGGCATACTGGCCTTGTTCTCACCTGTGACCGGCGCAAATTTCTGGCGGGCCGCCTTTGCGCCCTCTCGTGCCTTCGCAACTTCGCGGGCACCCATCGCATCCAGACGACGCTGAACCGTTCGCCGTGTCGGCGGTTGCAAGCCCTCCTGCCAGCAAGCGTTGCGGATTTCTGTCACGACGCGCGACAAGCTCGAACGCTCCCGGCGCAAGAAATAGCGGCGAAGGTGCTCCTCGATTACCGCTTCGACTTTGCTGGATATTAACATCGTCCCGGTCGGGCGGCCCCGTTTCCGCGGAGCCAGAGCGCTGGTGCGCCCACCCTCTTCCGCCAACCGTTTCATCCAACGCCAGACCGTCGCCCTGCTGACACCAAGCTCCCAAACGGCGTCATTGATGCCACGTTCCAGGCTGCCAGTCCCATTGAGATATGCCTGAACAAGAGGGCGCAGCACCGCGGCCCTGCGCGCCTCTTCAGCACCAACAGCAACGCAGTCTTCGCCATCATCATTCATCGATATTTGCCGCAAATGTCTGTGAACCCTGTCTCAGGTTTAAGGGCAAAAATATCAGAATTAAAGGCAAAATCTCATATTTAAGGGCAAAGCTCAGCCGTTGATTTCGTTGGATTTCCCATCTCACAATTAAGGGCTACGCGACACCAAGATTTCAAGCGGTCCATTTCCTCTGATGGGAAGGCATCCCACAGTTCAGAGGGTAGCAAGGCATGCGCTTCCACGCTTCCGCGGCCATCAGGGTTTCGGCCCAGGAAGCGACTGAGCTTGTCGAGGTCGTTCATCACCTCGTCAGCCAACTCCTGGGCAATCTCGACCGGTTTGCGCAGACCGGAAATATCCGGGACCGGCTTGCCATCAACGGTTGGGTTGGCAGACCCCTCAAACTCGCTCGAGGCGGCCCTATAAGAAGCCGTGAGTGATTTCCGGGGTTTGGTCACTTTCAGTCCATCAGGAAAACGCCGATCAAACCGCAAACGGAAAAGAGCAACGAACTCGTCACGGCACCGCGTCGCGGGAGTTCTCAGATTTGTTTCCGGATGGCAGATGAACCAACTCAGCAACCAGTCAGCTGTCAGGTTCTCGCCTTTGTCGATCCGAGCTCCGATTGCGTATTTGAGTGAGAACGGAAGTTCCCAGCCCTGCTTCTCAAAAATCGGATCGATCGCGTCGAGGTCGGTTTCGGCAAGCATCGCTATGTCGAGGAACTCACCCAAATAGCGCCTGACGGAGTGGTTGTCAGGGTAAAGTGACTGCAGCCGCCGAACTTCCTGGACGATATCCTTTGCGTCTTCATTGGACTGATCAACGAAGAAGCGACGCTCCAGCCCGTAGAAGTACAGGAACATGTAGCCGGGGTTGTAGGAGGCATCGTTTCGCCCGCTGGCCAACCAGTCGAGGTAGGTCGCCCGGCACTGAGGTGAGATATCCGAGTACCCCGGCCAGTAGGGCATACCTTCTCCAGCTTTGTCGGCTCCAGAGCGCGCGACCGACAGGGACGGATCGATATAGGCTCGGCATTTGTCACGATACCCGTAGGTGTTCAGCAAGGGGGGCGTGCCGACATAGACCATCCCGCCGATGTTGCGGCCGGCCACGCTAGCTGTTTCGCTAGACGGGACCCACCCGCTTTTCGTTGGTCGGGACGATACGCTCGATGCCATTCGCGAGGGCTGATTTCGTTCAGCGGCCGCGGCAAGTGCCGGCGCCGCAGACTTTCCAGCCCGAACGATTTCAGCGTAGTCCTGCTTTGGTGGAGAGTAGGCCTGCACGGCAGCCGGTGCTTGAGACGCATTGGCTTCGCGAGTTCGTTCGCGCTCACGCTCGATACGCTTGTCGTTGGCACTTGGGCGCGGCACCGGCTCAGGTCGGGGGGGGTGGGTTTCGGAACTCCCCTCAGCTTGCGCCTTTGCAGCGACTTTCCGCGATCTCCGTTTTTCTTGCCACCAGACCAGAATGACGGGAACACCAAATGCAAACAGCATCTGGCCACCAACCGGCCAACCCTGAAGCATTATGGTCACCACGACCATGCATAAGAAAAAATACAGGGCGAGAAAGAATGTAATTCGGAAAAACTTGAGTATTGAAGACATTATCGGAACTCTCTCCGAACCACACTATTTTGGATGCCCATCATTGCAAAGACTATCGCAATGATTGAATGCGCTTTTGATGCGTAGACGTTCTTCGGTCCGGTTCGATCAACGATCTAGCGCAGGTTCACTCCTTTCAGGTCGTCTGGTTTCAGCCGATAGCGGATTACGTTGCCTTCATGGAGCCCAGCGATCTGCTCACGAACGTAAGCGACAACATCCGCTCGATCAGCATCGGGCACGCCAGCAGCCAAAGCCATCTCATCAACCGCATCGTTTCGGAACTCCTTGAATTCGAGAACGCAACGCCGGACCGCAGCGCGAACGAATTCCCGATAGGCAAGCGCAGCCTTTTCCGGGCTCTCCACCTCAGCGCGAAGAATTCGGTATTTCTCCGCAGACGCCAAGTACGCGTCCATGTAGACCTCACGCAGCAGCGCGACATTGTTCAATTCATAAACCCCGATGAGCCCATCGATATAGTCGCTGTCGTCCATCGTCGTGAACGACATCGGCGCAAGATCCGACTTTAGAAGTGGGATGTTCGAGGCCACGCGCGAGGTTCGCTTGTTGACGTCGGCAAAGGCCTGGAGGTACGGGATGTGCACCAAGAGGAAAAAGGACTGCTCGAACGGATCGGTGATCTGCGCAGCCTTGTGGAGCAGGATGTCGAACTCCTCTGCGATCGTGACCGCATCGTCGAGCGGTCGATAGCTCGAGTGCGAGATGCCGACCGGCATCGCTCGCAATCGGCCCGACATCGCCGGGTCCGCCAGAAGACCATCCGAGAGCAGCGCATGAATCGCGAACAGATCAGGACGCCGAAGCCCGATCTCATCGAGATTGTCGACCACATACTGGATAGCTTCCTTATGGTTTAGGATCATCAGGGCTTCTTTCCGATCCTTTCCCGCAGCTTCCTCACCAAACCTGATCAATCGCTCGGTCTGCAAAATATCGTAGGTGTTCCCCTCCATCCTGGACGACGCCCAACTGAGATCCACCAGAAGCTGTTCAAGGATCCGGCGCGCGTATGTTCCGGCCGGAATTGCGCCGCCCTGCGGACGGCCAGCCTCCAACAGGCTTTCGCGGTTAGGTGCAGACAGATACCAGGTCTTTCCCGGAACGTATGCATCGAGAAACTCCGGTCGATAGGACACCGGTGCTCGCCTGTTGTACGGCGTCGACAAATGCGCCCGAACGACCGCACCCCCGGCGATCCTGTATCCCGTGGCCCTACCCTTGCCAGATACCTCGAGGCGACCTTCTTCCACCATGCGCTTCAAGAGGCGCCATACAGTGGTTTCGCTCACATCCCTTGCAACGCCCTTCCGGATGGCATCGCGTCCGGCACCCGGGTTCTCGCCGACAAAGTCGAGAATGTCTTGATCCGACAAGGCCATGAAACGATATCCCGCAAGTGTGAAACGATTATGATATTGATACACCTACATTTTTCCTTGGCGCAAGTTTTTGTTTCACGGGTTTTGCAACGATTCAGGCGTTAGGAGGCAAAAGCCAACGTCGTCAAAAGGACGAAACGATTATCGCCTTGAAATAGTGAATATTTCTGAGGCTCCACATGAATCGTTGCACGACGAATGAAACGATAAGCGGAACAGCAGAGTCTAAATCAGGTATCAGCAACGGAAACCGGCAAGACTCGAAACCATCGGGGAGAAAACAGTGCTTTCACAGAGTCTTAGCACCCAACAAAATCGGCAACAGCTTAGCCAAAATCGACTTGTGGTACTTCGTCCACAACCCCCGCGTCCTCCAACTGCTCGCGATCGGGAAGATCGCGAAGGCTTTCCAACCCGAAGGCCAAAAGGAACTGTTCGGTGGTGACGAAGGTATAGGGCGCCCCTCGTCGCGGCGACCTTGGCCCTGTCCCGATCAGGTTGCGTGCATGGAGCCGCCCGATCAGATCGCGACTGATCTCCTTGCCGAAGATGTCCTTGAGTCCGTCGCGGGTGATCGGTTGATGGTAGGCGATGGCGGCCAAGACCGCGACGTCGAATTCGCTTAGGTCCAGCAGTTGGTCCCCGACATCTGCCGCCGCGCGGATTGCGGGCGCGTAGGTGGCGCGCGTGCGAAACATCCAGCCGCCAGCGACCTGCGCAACTTCAAAAGCCCGCCCCTCCAGATCGGCAGCGAGGTCCTCCACCAGCAAATCGACCGAGGCCCCCTGCCCCACCACCCGCGCCAGATCCTCGCGGGCGACCGGCGTGGCCGAGGCAAACAGCACCGCCTCAATCCGGCGCATCCATTCCCGCCAGCGCAGCTCGGGCGGCAGGTCCGTCAACGCGCGATCAAGCTCCGGTTCCAAGCGATCCTTCGCCATCGCTACACCCCGTAGAGCCGGAAAGTGTCGCGCCCGGTCAGCTCGCGCACCGCGCCGAGATCGACCAACCGGTCGCAGAGCCGCCGCGCCGCGCGATCCGGAAGCGGCAGCGCCGAGGGCGCCACGGCATCGCGGGTCAGGAACATTTCGACCGCATCATTTGCCCCCTTTGCCCGAAGTTTGGGCGCAATGGCCTTCAGATGCGCCACCCGACGCGCAAGGTCGGCGGCGAGACGCACGGCCTCTACTGCCGACGAGATGAGTGCGCGATGACAGGCCAGGCGCAGGTCATCGCCTTGCTTGCGCAGGTCGGCGC
>NZ_LWEX01000120.1 GCF_001634885.1 Sulfitobacter sp. HI0040
GTGATCAAATCGGTGAACCAGATCGAGCGCGGTGTGGCCCAGGTCCGCTTCACCCGCACGCTCCGCCGCCCCCGCGACACCCGCACCGTCACCCGGTCCTATGTCGCCACCGTCGGCTACGACTTCCAACCCGAAACCCGCCAGCGCCTTCAGGACGTCTGGGCCAACCCTTTGGGCTTCGTGGTGACCTCCTACCGCGTCGACGCCGAGACCCTGGAGAACTGACCAAGATGAAATCCCTTCCCGCGCTCCTCCTAGCGCTTGCCATGCCTGTTGCCGCAAACGCCGAGGCCACGCCGCAAGGCGGCCCGCTCGATATCCGCATCCGCACCGCCGTCTATAACGAAAACCAGGTCTACCGTATCGAGACCGATCTCAAGCATTCAACCACGATTCATTTCGGGGCGGGGGAGCGCTTTGAAGCTGTGATTGTCGGTGACACCGAGAGCTTCCAGGTCGATCCGATCCCGGAGCTCGGCAATGTGCTGACCATCAAGCCGCATGTGGCGCAGGCCTCGACCAACATGACGGTCATCACCAACCGCCGCACCTATTCCTTTCACCTGCGCGAAGGATCTATCCCGAGCCGCACCGGCATGTTCTTCGAGGTCCGCTTCCGCTACCCCGGCGAGGAACGCCGCGCGGTGGGCGCCACCCAGCCCAAAGGGTTCGAGGCCCCGCGTAACTACGCATATCGCGTCTCGGGCGAGGGCGATTTCCGCCCCAGCCATATCTATGACGACGGGCGCTATACGTATTTCGTCTTCCCGGAAAACGCCCGCCAGCCTGCCCTCTTCAAGGCCGATGACCAGGGCCACGAGCATACGGTGAACTGGACCCAACAGGGCAATACCGTCCGAGTGCTCGGGGTGAACACCTACTGGACGCTGCGCATCGGCGACGAGGCGATCTGTGCCGCGCGCGACGAAAGCGCGATCAACGTGAGCAACTGACCATGGCCGATCAAACCCCTCCCGATCTCCAGGACCGCCTCGATCAATTCAGCCAGCGCGGCAAATCCAAGCGCCGCGGCAACAGCCTCGGAGTCGGCGCGCTCGCCGCCGCCCTCGCCCTTGGCGGGGCCGGGGTGGCGTATTTCCTGGCGACCGGCTTGCGGACAAGTGACAGCGCGCTCGAGACCTCCGATGTCGAAACCTTCCAGGACCGCCGCCCTGGCACCGGCGGGCGACTGGAGTTTCCGCCCGACGAGACCGAGCAGCGGGTCAATGACGCGCTGATCGCTGTCGAGGAAGCGCTCGACGTGCCCGCGGCCCCTGCCCCCGAGCCAAGTGCCGAGGTGCTGGCCGAAATCGCCAAGCTCCGCGAAGCCCTCGCCGCTAGCCAGGCCGCCCGCAACTCGGAAATCCAGTCCGCCGTCGCGGACCTGCGCGAAGCCTTCGACGAGCAGAAGGCCGCGCTCGAAGCCATGCTGGCCGCAAAGGAAACCGAACTTGCCAACCTGCAGCGCCAGACCGAGTCCCGTATCGCCGGGTTGCAAGCCATGCTCGATGCCGAACGGGCACAGCGCGAGGGGCTCGAGTCCGAGCTCGACCGCGAAGGGCTGATCGCCGATCAACGCCTTCTCGAAGAACGCCGCCGTCAGGAAGAGGAACAACGCCAGCGCGAAGCCGAACGGGTCGCCGAAGAGCTTCTGACCGCGCAGATCAAATCCCCCGCCGTGGTCTACGCCGATGGTCCACGTGGTGGCCAAAGTGGCGCGGCAGTTGCCGATCCTGCTGCCGCTGGCACCGGGGGACCCGTGCTTTCCGGTAATGAGCAATTCCTGCAGACCGCCCGCCCGCTCGAGGTGCAGGAAGCCGCCCGCCTCGCTTACCCTGAGCGCACCCTGACCCAAGGGTCCGTCATCCAGGCGGCGCTTCAGACCGCCATCAACAGCGATCTGCCCGGGTCTGTCGTGGCGGTCGTCTCCGAACCGGTCCCGGCGTTTTCCGGGGACCAGATCCTGATCCCTCGCGGCTCCCGCCTTTTTGGCCAATATCGCTCCGGCATCGACATGCACCAGAAACGCATCCTGATCGTCTGGACCCGCGTCCTGACCCCGGACGGCACCTCGATGGAAATTGCGGCCGTGGGCGGAGACCAACTCGGGCGCTCGGGCCTCACCGGGCTTGTCGATACGAAGTTCGCCGAGCGCTTCGGCGGGGCGGCACTGATTTCCGTGATCGGGGCGGCGCCTGCGGTCGCGGCCGAGAGTGCCAACAATGAAACCACCAGCATTGTCCTGGGAGATGTCGGCAGCGACCTGCAGGACGCGGTCGGGTCGGTCATCGCCGATCAGGTCTCGATCGCGCCGACGATCTATGTCGATCAGGGGGCCTCGGTCACCGTGCTCGTGGATCGGGATGTGGTGATTTATTGACCCGGACAGAAAGCCCAGCCTCCTATCTCGAGCGATATCTCGATCCGTTCCGCGACCTTCTGCGGCGCGACGACGTGGTCGAGATCGCGGTCAACCCGGACGGCAAGGTCTGGCTCGAGGTCGCGGGCGACGCCACGATGCGCCACGAAGGCCAGACCGTGGATCGCACCACCGCCCTCAACATGGCCCAGACCATCGTCGGCGACGCCAAGGCCCGCGTCTCTGAAAAGAACCCGCTCGTGTCCGGCAAGGTGGAATATGCGGGCCGCCCCCTCCGGGTCCAGGTCGCCGTGCCGCCCGCCATCGACCGCGGTGCCTCGATCACCATCCGACTTTTCGCCTCGGGCAGCGTCCGGGACTACGCCCCGGCCTATCTCTTCGGCAAGGCCGTCTCGCTCGATGCGCTCCGCGCCGAGAAGATGAAAAACATCGCCAGTCTCGCAGAAGAAAACCTCGAGGTCGCGCTGCAGACCCTCGTCGAGGCGCGGCTCAACGTCCTGATCAGCGGCGGCACCTCGACCGGCAAGACCACTTTCGCCCGCCATCTTCTGACCCATATCACTGAGCACGAACGCCTGATCACCATCGAGGACGCCTTCGAGCTATTCCCCGCCCAACCGAACACCGTCGCCCTCCTGGCCGACCGCGGAACCGGTTCGCAACGCAGCGCCAATGCCCTCCTTCAGGCCTCCCTCCGCATGCGCCCCGACCGGATCATCGTCGGTGAGTTGCGCGGGGCCGAGGCCCTGACCTATCTCGAGGCCATCAACACTGGCCATGGTGGGTCGGTCTCCACGATCCACGCCGAAACCGCGGAACTCGCCATCGACCGGCTGGCGATCATGGTGCTGCAGGCCGGCACACCGCTGACCTTCGCTGAAGTGCGGGAGTACATCCGGAAATCCATTGATGTGATCGTGCAGCTGGGGCGGGCCGAGGGCAAACGGGGGATCACTGAGTTCTATCTGCCTGGAAGCAGAAACCAGCCGCCGCCTTGAGGCTCGTTAGCAGAACTGGGTCTCCGGAACCATAATGCGTGGGCACTGCTGATGTCATAGTACTTTAGGCGGTTTCGGCATCTTTCCCCGTCGAAAACGGAACAATCTTGCATAGCGAACACAGGTTCACTCGCGGCTCAGCCTTACCCTCAGTCAATCTTTCAACTGAAGTTTCCTTGCCGGCCATCAGGTCTGAAACCGCCAACATGAAAGCATCCTTGTCGGCTGCTTGCATCGCTCCACGGGCACCTTCAAATCCGCAGTTCAACGCCGCCGCCGCTTGCCCTCTTCGAAGTGCGTCAGAGATTAACCTCGGCGTCCAGGATACAGGGTTCATACTGCCCTGGTTGCCAAGTTCACTCAACAGTATTGCGGTACACCAATCACCTGAACCTGCCGCATCAAGAAAATATGGCGCCTCGAAAGCATCAAGTTCGAACCAATCCCAGCCAAGGCGAAATTCCAAGCCTCGCGGTCCTAAGGTTTGAATGATGAGATTTGGCCCAGTGAGATCACGGATTTCATTGATGTGACCGAGCCTATCTTCGGCAAACTTTAGGACGTGACAAACATCTATTGCCTTTTGAAATTGGCTCTCATCCCCTATGGAAGACGGCTCAAAGAGGACTAGACCTCCACTTTCGCGTACCCAAGAGGCAAGCTTCAGGGCGCTCGGAGACACGCGGTCAAAGAAAAAGATATCGGGAACGCAATCACTATCCAATACCGGCTGGATTTGTCGGATCGTCGTTGATCTGAACCTTGGAAGCCAACCGCCGCAATCCGGGCAAGTCAACACATAACGATGTGACCTGTGGCCTTCAGCATCTACCTTGAATTTCTGAACGACAACTGGCGTGGAGACCGACTGTTCTTGCCATACAAAGTCAGTTTTAACGCCGTCGAACTGAAGGTCGTGAACAACGAAGTCTCCCGGTTCATCACATCCAAGTCGCGCCACAGGAAACGAATCCCAACCCAGCCAGCTCAACAAGGCCATAACATTCCCGCACGAACCGCCTGCCGAAGCAAAGGTCGCCTCAAGGCCCTCCACAACATCCATGGCCACGAAGCCTGTTCCCATGGCCCGTAACCCGATGGCTTCCTGTTTCTTGTCGTCGATCATCGTTCCCAGTCCCCACGAAGCCACATAGATGAGAGCTGGTACTCCGTGTCTGATTCTATGACAGGATCGGAGTAGTCTGCTGTTTCTACATACAAAACACCCACTGACATACGATCTCCTGCGATAGCCCCGTACCTATGGTCATAGCACGCCAACAAGGCGCCGACCGATAAAAGCTTGGAAGATAATGGTGACACGAAAGCCTTGCAACCGCCAAGTTCGCTCAGTGCCCGCCGATACCGGTGACGTCCGACATCTAAATTACGTCTTGGCCGTTTTTCGACCCTAATGATTCCAATGACTTAGGTCAATACGCGACATTTGCAAATCCGCCTTCCGACACCCCAAATGCGCTCTGAGACACCGCAAATGCGTTCTGCCTTGCCCCCCTGCCCTGCCGGGTTGAGCGTTAGGCACAAAAAAACCGCCCCGAGGGGCGGCTTCTTTGGAAGGTTTTGCGGTTTCAGCTCATTTGGCAGACGGTCGGCGACGTTTGTTCAATACCTTCATTGCTTCGCGTTTTTTGTCTTCGTACCGTTGCAAAGCTTCCAACGTGTCAATCTGTTTCCAGTGCTCGGAAACAAAGGGATTCAACTCTTCGTCGCAGCCCATGCGAAGTGCATAAGCGTCGGCAAAATATGACATGTCGATCTCATCATTGTCATCTTCGAGACATTCGCCGATGGCTTCGATTGTCATTTCAACGGCCACGCCAAACCGCCCGACGGATGCATGGATCAAGATCTTGATGAATTCGTCGATCTGAAGAATTCCGGCGTCCCGGACGCCCGCATCCTCAAACAATTTGATCATCGTTTTCCGAAGGAGCGCCCCATCACTTGCGAATGTCATAGGCTTCATCTCGATCGGGCGAAGACGCCGGGTCAGCGTGGGATCGTGGTTGATCATGGCACGCCCCTCGGGCGTCGCCGTGAGGATGATGCAGATCGGCCATTCGGAGTGCTGCATCATGTTACGGAAACGTTTGATGAACACCTCGATACTGTCTGAGGTCTTATACCGGCCACTGTCCTGCACCTCGTCCAGATGCAGACCGGCGATCCCGCATTCCTTGAAATACTCCATGACCAAACGGGCAAGATAATCATCATCGCGCCGCGTATGTACCGGAACCTTGAGTTCACTCAGGATGGCGGTCAAGGTTTCCTTCACCGTGGCCCGACCGGGCACAATCACGCTGAGAATGCGACAGCCGAACTGGCGGTCGTCTGCGTCCTCGGCCAAGGCATGGTGCTCGGCGATGATCTCCTTGGCCAGCCGCGATTTCCCCGACCCGGCTGGGCCGATCAACGCAGCCCCTTTTTGCTCCGTTTTTCCGGCCCGCAGGCGGGCTTCACGTTGGGCAAGGACCCCAAAAACCCGCTTGCGAAACCCCCAATAGACGTCTGTCTTCTCAAAATGGTCTTCAAGGGCAACGATACGGTCCGCGATTTCGTTCTGCTGCGCGTATTCCTTACGCGCAGCACTCGTCAATTGAGCAGCCATTATTGGGGTCCTTTCCCGGTTTTGTTTTTGCGGGCTTTGGCCTTCGAACGGAAACGGTCCATCCCGGTCGGTGTGTCAGGTTCCGCTTCTTCCTGGATGTGATCGACTTCGAAACCACCCTCATCCACCGGATCGCGGTATTCCGCACGACCGATGAAGGGCTTTTCATGCTGGCCCTTGCCAAAATCGAGCTCGCGTGCGGCGCGTTCGACCTCGGCCTGCGAATATCCCACCATACCGATGTCGCACTGGCGCATGACGGTCTTCGACAGGTTTTCCCAGATTGCCGCGGCCTCTTTGCGGGCCCCTTCCTGCGCAAGGTTTTCCGCCTCAATGCGCTGACGGGCGAGCATGCGTTCCTGCTGCCAGACACGCAAGGACTTGCCGCTCATGCTCGGATCGATACAGCGGACCGAGATCAACTCGCCATCGGCAAGAACAGAAATCCCACCGAGATCGAACGGATCGACTTTGATCTCGAGCGTTTGCCCGGGCGCCGCAATACGGTCGACCACGCGGGCCTTGCGATCATTACGGATACGTTCATTGGTGTAAACGGTCCCCGCATAACGGATGCCTTCCTCTCCGACTTTGGCCTTGGCATAAAAACCGCAAGCCTCGCGCAACTGACCCGGTGACGGCATTTGGGTGCAATCGTATTGGGCCCCTTGGGTCAATTCTTCCCAAACAGCCGCAGGGGTCCGGTAGTTCAGCCCACGATGGGGTGTCTTGTGATATTCCGCGACAAATGCCAGCAGAATGGTGTGCAATTCGTCATCGGCGATACAGGCCTCGGCATTCGGCTTTCGATCATTGCGTGCCTGCGGGTTTTGCGCCGTATACCCCGGCAAATACCGGGCCAATTTCAAATCGGTGGTCCAGAAAAAACGCTCGATGTGACCACGCATGTTGGAGACACCGGCGACCGTGTTCATCTGGGTGGAGGAAAGCAGATAGGCCGCATGGGAGAACAGAGCACCTCCGAAAGGCTGCTTTCCGAACTCCGATCCGTTGTCATTGACAATTTCCTGAATGGGACAGCTATGGTGCCAGTCAGAGTTTTTGATGCCGATCTCGCGGAACAGATAAGTCTTGTCCATATAGGCCATGCGCAATGCCTCCAGAGAGGCATTCTCATTGGGCGTCCGGCAAATCGAGAAACCAAGAATGATCCGCGTCGCAATATCCATCAGGAACACAACCCAACGACGCACCCGTTTGACCTGGGCACGCTCTTCCTCAGTCATATTGTTGAGTTCTTCCCGGGTCGCGTCCAAAGTAACCAAATGGAACTGCCAGGCATCCGTCTGAACCACTTCACCAGGAACCGAGGCTTGGCGTCCGCCCTCAGAGGTGCCAAATTGTTTTTGCGCTGCGGCCAAACCATCACGTTGCATGACAACGAGAAACGGATCCAGATACTGGTCGATCCAGCGCTCATAGGTCCTTTGCGACAAAATTTTGAACTTTGTTGTCACCCCCATCTGCTCTCGCTGAGCATTGATTTGCTTCAGGTCCTCGATCAGCACGGTGATGATTTTGACCTTGGACGGACGGGTTCCATCTGCATATGCTCCAAGGCGTTCCAAGACGTAAACAAAGTCCGCATGCGCTTGGGTGGC
>NZ_LWEX01000121.1 GCF_001634885.1 Sulfitobacter sp. HI0040
TACCGGGGCTATCCCGATTTTCAGGCCGAACTGCGCGAGGAATTGCGCGCCATGGCCAAGAACCCGATCGCCAAACACGNNACATGGGCCGATGGCACCCCATCGGCCCATGTTTCGTGTTTGGCGATCGGGTTCTTGGCCATGGCGCGCAATTCCTCGCGCAGTTCGGCCTGAAAATCGGGATAGCCCCGGTAGCCCAGCTTCTGGACCATGCGCAGCACCGTGGGGCCCGACACATCGGCATCCCGTGCGAGTTCGGACAGGGGGCCCACCCCGCTGGCGGGATAATTTTCGAGGATCACATGGGCAAGCTGCCGCTCTGCCCGGGTGAGACTGTCGAGCGCGTTCTGGATGCGATCGGCGACGGTAAGGTCGGGCTGGGACAGGGGAGCGCTCCGATATTGATCAGTTCTGTTACAAGCATATACCGAATGTATAATCCGTTACAGAATTTTGTTGACAGAAGTGACACAGGCAAACAGTCTCGCCCGGAACGGGGGAATGATGCAGCTCCAGAACTCAGACCGAAACGATGCCTATGTGCAGGTCCTGAACCGCGAGGGCCGGGGCGCTGTCGTCGTGGTGTGCGAACATGCCTCTGCCTTCGTCCCGCCTGCCCTGAAAAACCTCGGCCTTGATGAGGCGGATCGCGACAGCCATGCGGCGTGGGATCCCGGTGCCTTTGGCGTGGCGCAGAACATGGCCCAAAGGCTCGGAGC
>NZ_LWEX01000122.1 GCF_001634885.1 Sulfitobacter sp. HI0040
CCTTTCAATCGGGGCCGTTTGTGCGCATCTAGAACTCCAAGCAGGAAAGCGCCCTATGCAGCAACACGCCCCCACCCCGGACCCCGCCGCAGCGGCCGATACCTCGGGCGAACGCGCCCGCTGGCCCGCGATCTTCCGGGGCTGGCGCAACCGCTGCCCCAATTGCGGCTCCGGCCCGTTGCTCAAAAGCTATCTGAAGGTGAACCATGACTGCGCGGTCTGCGGGCAGGAGTTCTTTCATCACCGCGCCGACGACGGGCCGGCCTATCTGACCATCCTGATCGTGGGGCATCTGCTGGCCCCGATGCTGCATATTGTCTTTGTCACATGGCGGCCCGAGCCTCTGACTCTCTTTACCATTTTTGCGGTTGGATGTGTCGGCCTGTCGCTTTACCTTCTGCCCAGACTGAAGGGCGCCTTGATCGGATTTCAATGGGCGAAGGAAATGGGCGGCTTCGGCCGCGCCAGCTGAACCGCCCCCTCCCCAATGTCGCAGCCAGCCGCCGGGAGCGCAGAATGACCATCGACAAGAGCCAGATCCGCAATGCGGCCACCGTGATCGTGATCCGCGACCGGCACGAAAGCCCCCGCATCCTGATGGGTCAGCGCGGCGCCAAGGCGGCCTTCATGCCCAACAAGTTCGTCTTTCCCGGCGGGGCCGTGGACGCGGGCGACGCCTATGTACCACTTGCCAGTGAATTGCCCGAGACCTGCGCCGCCCGGCTGGCCGAAGATGCCGAACCGGGGTTCGCCAATGCGCTGGCCGCCGCCGCGATCCGCGAGCTGTGGGAAGAGACGGGGCTGGTGCTGGGCAAGCCCGGCGACTGGGAGGGCCCGGTGCCCGAGGACTGGACGCGCTTTGCGGAAACGGGCCATGTGCCCCATGCCGCGCCTTTGCAATTCGTGTTCCGCGCGCTGACCCCGCCGGGGCGCCCGCGCCGCTTCGACGCGCGCTTCTTTCTCGTGGATGCGGGTGACATCGCCAGTGACCTCGATGATTTCGGTGCCGCCTGTGACGAGTTGAGCCATCTGCAATGGGTCGCCCTGTCGGATGCGCGCGCCTTCGACATGCCCTTCATCACCGAAGTCGTGCTGGCGGAGGTGGAGGCCCGCGCCCGCGATACCGCCCCGCCCGCCTCCGTCCCGTTCTTCAAGAACAGCGACGAGGAAAGCCTGTTTCTGCGGTTGCGGGGGCATCTGCCGACGGAGTGACCGCCCCGTGACGGAGCCGCGCGGTCAGGTCACGAGAACAAGCATCAGGATCGACACGACCAGCACCGCCATTCCGGCCCATTCCCGGGCGGTGATGCTTTCGCGGAAGAACAGGGTGGAGGCGGCGACGCTCAGGATCAGTTCCACCTGCCCCAGCGCCTTGACGTAGGCGGCGTTCTGCAGCGTGAAGGCGATGAACCAGCACAGCGAGCCGCCCATGGAGGTCAGGCCGATCCAGACCGCCACGCGCCGCGCGCGCCAGACGGCACGCATCTGCCCCGGTTCGCGCAGCCGCAGCCAGAGGGTCATGATCGCCGTCTGCATGGCCACCACCGCCGCCAGCGTGACGGCGGCGCGCAGAAAAGCGTCATCCGTCTGCACCGAAAGCGTGGCGCCCCGATAGCAGACCGCCGATATCGCAAACAGAAACCCCGAGGCGATGCCCAGGCCCGCCGCCCGGTTGCGCAGATCGCCCAGCCGCCAGCCGCGGGTCTCCGGCCCGCCGGACAGCACCAGCAGCCCCGCCACGCCGATGCCGATCGCGACGAAGCCCAGCGGGCTGACGCCTTCGCCCAGCACCAGCCAGCCCACCAGCACGGTCTGGATCACCTCGGTTTTCTTGAAGGTGATGCCGACCGCGAAATTACGCTGCTTGAACAGCAGTACCACGCAGACGGTGGCGAGGATCTGGGCGGTTCCGCCTGCAAGGCCAAAAAGCCAGAAGCCGGGGGCGAGCGCGGGCAGGCTGTTGCCGCTGCCGGGCAGGTAGATCGCCACCAGCGCCAGGATGAAGGGCGCGGAATAGAGGAACCGCGAAAAGGTCGCCCCCGCGGCGCTGAGCGTGGCCTGCGCCAGCATCTTCTGCAGCATGAACCGGCCGGTCTGGAAGACGGCGGCGGCAAGGGTGACGAGGATCCACAGATCGGGAAGGAAAGCGTCCATTCCCGTCTATAGGCGGATCAGGCGTCGTCGCGCCAGCCGGGATGTGCGACCGGATCCTTCGCGCGCAGCAGAAAGGCCCGGAAGACCGCGCCGTAGGACGGATAGACATATCCGCCGTTGCGCCGCAGATACCTGTCGCGCCGCGCCCGGTAGAGCGCGGGCAGCCGGTACCACGCCACGCCCGGGTGCATGTGATGGACGACGTGCAGATTGTTGTTCAGGAACAAGAAGGCCAGCAACCCACGGTCCTCGATGATGACGCTGCGGGCGGCGGGGTGGTCATGGGCGCGATGCTCCAGAAAGGTGCGGATGCGCAGGATCGACAGCGCGCCGTAGCAGGCCAGCCCATAGGCCAGCAGCGAAAGCGGCGATGCCGCCACCGCCCAGAGCACCAGCGCCGCACCCGGCAGATGCAGCGCCCAGTCCCGTGCCACATGCGGATCGCCCCGCCACCACGCGCGCACATCGCCCGCGACAAACCGCCAGAGCCCGATGGCAGGCCCCAGCGTCATGCGCCCCAGCAGCGTGTTGTTGCATTCCAGCAGGATGCGCCGCCAGCGCGGCAGACGGGCCCATGCCAGCGGATCAAGGTAGTTGCTTTCGGGATCGTCATAGGGATCGGTCAGCCTTGCGTCCTGATGATGGGCCAGATGCAGGCGGCGGAACCGCAGGTAGGGGATGAACAGGCCCGGCTGGACGAGGCCGAGGGCGGTCGAGGCCCGGACCGAGCCGAAGGGGTGGCCATGCAGAAGCTCGTGGCTGAGCGAGGAATGAAGCGCCAGCAGAAGCGCGAGGATCGGGACGGCCACCAGCGGCTGATGCCCGGCAAGGCCCAGAACCAGCGCCCAGCCCACCAGCGTGGCCGTAAAGACCGCGAGGGTGGGCCATTCCACCCGCGCAAGGGCCCGGAGGGCGGCGCGGGCACGGCCCCGATTGACGGGGAGACTTACTCCGCGTTGCGGTACGTTAACCAATCCTGCGGGTGCATGACCGTTCATTTTCCTGCCGCTCCTTTTTTTGCTTTGTCATTTATCTATGAGCGGCAGGCTTTGCGGGCCATTTGGATAAGAGTTAACATTGCTTCCGTTTGGTGATATTACTCACCACATGCCGCATAAACTCAGCAAAGCAGACCGCGCCGCCCTGTTCCGGGACCGGCTGACCGCCGCGATGGCGACTGCGGGCATATCGCGCGCGGCGCTGGCGCGGGCGGTGGGGGTGGACCGCTCCACCCTGTCGCAGGCGCTGTCCGATACCGGCGCACGGATGCCCGGCGCCCATCTGGTGGCGGGCGCCGCCGCGGCGCTGGGCGTATCGAGCGACTGGCTGCTGGGTCTGTCGAACCGGCCCGAATCCGCCGCCGATCTGGTGGCCGCCGCGCTGGAGGTGTCGCAGGCCCCGCGCGCGCTGGTGGACCAGACGATCTTTGACTGGCACCGGGAGGCCGCGGGCTACAAGATCCGCCATGTCCCGGCGGCACTGCCGGACATGCTGAAGACCGACGCCATGCTGGAATGGGAGTACGGCCCCCACTTGGGGCGCTCCGCCCAGCAGGCGATCAATGCCTCGCGCGACCGGCTGGACTGGATGCGGGAGTCACACTCCGATTACGAAATCGCGATGCCGATCTACGAGATGGAAAGCTTCATTCGCGGCACCGGCTATTACACCGGCCTGCCCGCCCCGGTGCGGCTGGCGCAGGCCGACCACATGGAGATGCTGACCCGGCAGCTCTACCCCCGGCTGCGCATCTACCTGTTCGACGCGCGCAGGCTCTATTCGGCGCCGGTCACCGTCTTCGGAACGCTGCTGGCGGTGTTCTACACCGGCGGCCACTACATGGCGTTCCGCGACCGCCAGCGGATCGAGACCTTTACCCAGGATTTCGACGTGCTGGTGCGGGAGGCGAGCCACACCGCGCGCGACCTGCCCGGCATGATCCGGGAGATGCGCGCGCTTATCCGCTGACCGGGGTGGACCGGGCAAGGGCGGGAGCCTCCGGCGGGGATTTTGGGCCATTTGGAAGGGGCGGCAGGTCAGCGCCGCGCTTGGGGAACGCGGCACTTCGCGGAGGAGTGGCGCGGGGGGCGCGGAATTATGGTATCGTGAGGCCCTTAGTCATCGTGCCACGGAGACGAAAATGATAGTTTACATCCTGTTTTATATTGTCGCTGCAAATGCATTAGTCAGTGAGGCGCCAAGGTGGAAAGCGGCGTTCATTGCCGGCATGGAATAAGCACAGCTTGTTTCCAGTGGGATCAGTAAAATGTGCCGTCCTCCAACGATAGGTCTGATCGGTGGGAGGCATATCAAACTTGACCCCTAAATTGCAAAGTTCCATGAATTTTTTGTCGACGTCATCAACTTCAAAATACAGCACTGTGTTTCCAGCAACTGGATTATCTGAGACGTAAAGTGAAAATGTGCTTGAGCCAGTCGGAAACTCGAAACGCGCATATTCATCTCTTTCCGACACGATTAATCGCAGGCCAATTGTGGTATAAAATGCCACTGCCTCGTCAAAGTCGCGTGCTTCAACCGTCACTTGGTTCATGTCCATTTTCGAATACCCTTGTGTTAAACTGGTACCCAGTTCCGATAGCCTAAGGCTGCAAGTCCGATCTACGTCAAACGGATTACATTCTGGTCGCACCATCCGCTCATCGCAGCGAAACGCACCATCACCGCGCTACCGCCAGTTTCGGGTCCGGGTTCTCGGTGTGGCCGTCGACGGCGATGACTTGACCCGAGACCATGCGCGCGGCGTTGGAGGCGAGAAAGACCGCCATGTCGGCCACATCCTGCGCGGTGACGAAGCTGCGCATCGACGTGCCCGCGGCATAGCCTTCGTAGACCTGATCGCGGGTCATGCCCTTGGCGGCGGCTTCGCGCGTCAGCACGCCTTCCATGCGGGGGCCTTCGACGGCACCGGGGCAGATGGCGTTGGCGCGGATGCCGTGGGGGCCGAGTTCCATCGCCAGCGTCTTCATCAGGCCGATGACGCCCCATTTCGCCGCCGCATAGGGGGCGCGGTTCGGGTAGCCGTAGATCCCCGCTGTCGAGGAGGTCACGATGATCGCGCCGCGTTGCGCCTTTTTCATCAGCGGGGCCGCGTGTTTGGCGGCCAGGAACGCGCCTTCGAGGTTGACGCCCACGCAGGCGCGCCAGTCGCCCAGAGCCACCTCCTCGATCGGGGCGGTGGGGCCCGCAATGCCCGCGTTGGCGCAGAGCACGTCCAGTTGCCCCATCTCGGCCAGCAGGTCGCGCATGGCCGCTTCGTCATCGGCGGGGGCCTCGCGCCGCTGCCAGTCTTCGGGGCAGGCCCGCAGGGCTGCGGCGTCGACATCGCTCACCCAGACCTCGTAGCCCGCCGCGGCGAAGGCGGTGCCCATGGCCCGCCCGATGCCCGCGGCCCCGGCGGTGATCAGCACCCGTTTCACGGCCGCTGCCCCACGGCGCGCCCGACGCCCTCCGGGGTGGGCAAATCGGCCTGCGCCTCGGCAAAGCGGCGGAGCGCCGCGTCGATCTCCGGCGCGGGATCGGCGGGTTTGCGGGTGTCAAGACTGACATGGAGCAGAAAATGCTCGCCCGTGGCCAGCAGCCTGTCGCCTTCGCGCATTTCGTGCCAGAGGTGCATCTTCTTGCCGCCGCCCGACAACACGCGGGTCGTGATCTCGATCACCGCGCCGGCATGGACCTCGTCCACGTGGCGGATGTGGGTTTCGGCGGTGAAATAGCTGCCGCCCGAGGCGATATAGGCGGCATCGCAGCCGATGATCTCCATGAAGCGGTCCGTCGCATCGGCGAAAGCCTGCAGGTAGCGCGATTCGGTCATGTGGCCGTTGTAATCCGTCCAGTCGAGCGGCACGGCGCGGCGGGCCGTCAGCACCGGGGCGGCGGGATCGGCGATTTCGGCCGCCCGCGCGGCCAGCGGCGTATCGGCGCGCAGCAGGGTTTCATGGGCGTTGACGAGCGCCCCCGCCCCCCAGTTCTGCGCCTTGAGCGCGCGCATCATCGACACGAGGTTGTTGTCGCGCGCGCGCTCTAGCTCGCGGATGGTGAACTGACCCGATTGCGCGTCGGACTGGCCCGCGATCAGGTCCACGAGGCCGTCGTTGAATTCGGGCACATCCATCAGCTTGGTCCATGGCCATTTCAGCGCCGGGCCGAACTGCGCCATGAAGTGCTTCATGCCCGCTTCGCCCCCCGCCACGCGGTAGGTCTCGAACAGGCCCATCTGCGCCCAGCGGATGCCGAAACCGTAGCGGATGGCGTTGTCGATCTCTTCCGTGGTGGCGATGCCGTCCTTCACCAGCCAAAGCGCCTCGCGCCAGACCGCTTCGAGGAAACGGTCCGCCACATGGGCGTCGATCTCCTTGCGTAGATGCAGGGGATACATGCCGAGCGCGGTGAGCGTGGCCTTGGCGCGGTCGATCTGATCGGCCGTGGCCTCCGGCGTGGGGACCAGTTCGACCAGCGGCAGCAGGTAGACGGGGTTGAAGGGATGGGCCACCATGATCTGCCCCGGGCGCGCGACCCCCTGCCCCAGCTCCGACGGCTTGAACCCGGAAGTGGAGGAGCCGATGATCGCCTCAGGCTCGCAGGCCGCTTGGATCGCCGCGAAAGTCTCATGCTTGATGTCGAGGCGTTCGGGCACGCTTTCCTGTATCCATTCCGCACCCGTCACCGCTTCGGCGATGTCACCGTGGAAGGTGATCGCCCCCTCGGGGGGG
Source organism: Sulfitobacter sp. HI0040 (assembly GCF_001634885.1). Classification (GTDB taxonomy): domain Bacteria; phylum Pseudomonadota; class Alphaproteobacteria; order Rhodobacterales; family Rhodobacteraceae; genus Sulfitobacter. Next base: position 6,888 of record NZ_LWEX01000122.1, read on the forward strand.
AGCGCGGCATCCGTGAGCCCGGGCAGGGATCGGCGCGCATTGCCCATCACTTCCGCGATCTTGCGCTGCGCCTGCGGGTCCGGGTCATAGACCCGCACCGCCCAGCCGTTGAGCGCGAAGCGCGCGGCCCAGCCGCCGCCGATCACGCCACCCCCGATGATCGCTGCCGTTCGTGTCGTCATTGCATTGTCCTCAGTTGGCCGGTGTCCCAGCCGTTGAAATCGAGCATCCGGCGCGCGGCCTCAATGCGGTCCGCGCCCCCCTCGGGCGCGCGGTCAAGAATGCGGGCGTGGCTGCCCGTGGCGGAGCCGAGCGCGGCGGTGCGGAAGTCTTCATCGACCCACATGACGACGAGCGTTTCCGCCCCGTCCGGCGCCCGCAGGATGCCGGGGCCGGTCGGCACATAGGTCCGGGTTGTGCCATCCGCCGCGGTTTCCGTCACCGCGCCGGTCTGGCTGACGGCGAAGGTGACGGCGGGCGCACAAGGCCCGATGCAGGCCCGAGCCACCCAGCGGCCCGCCATGCGATCGGCGTCGAACCGGGTGGACCCGGCCAGCACCGCCGCCGGATCACGATAAGTTGGCGCTTCGGGGGCGGGCGCGAGCACCGCGCAGCCCGTAAGCACCAGCAGCCCGGCCAGCATCGTGGCCCTGCGCCTGCCCCTCACTTCGGGGCGCGCTTTTGCAGGCCGAGCTTCTGGCGGACCTCTTCGGGGCCGATGACCTTCGCGCCCATGTTTTCCACGATGGTCACCGCGCGCTCGACCAGTTGCCAGTTCTGCGCCAGCTCGCCCTTGCCCAGCCAGAGGTTGTCCTCCAGCCCGACGCGCACGTTGCCCCCCGCCAGCACGGCGGCGGCGACATAGGCCATCTGGTTGCGCCCCAGCGCGAAGGCGGAAAAGGTCCAGTCGTCCGGCACGTTGTTGACCATGGCCATGAAGGTATTGAGGTCATCTGGCGCGCCCCAGGGCACGCCCATGCAAAGCTGCACCAGCGCCGGGCTGTCCAGAATCCCATCCGCCACGAGCTGCTTGGCGTACCACAGATGCCCGGTATCGAAGGCCTCGATCTCGGGCTTGACGCCAAGCTCTGTCATCATGCGGCCCATGGCCACCAGCATGCCCGGCGTGTTGGTCATGACGTAATCGGCTTCGGCGAAGTTCATCGTGCCACAGTCGAGCGTGCAGATCTCCGGCAGGCAGTCGGCCACATGGGCGACCCTCTCGCTCGCCCCGGCCATGTCGGTGCCCTGCTGCGAAAGCTGCATGGGATTTTCCACGTCGCCGAAGACGATATCGCCGCCCATGCCGGCGGTCAGGTTCAGCACGACGTCGGTGTCCGCATCCCTGATCCGTTCGGTAACTTCGCGGAACATGCGCGTATCGCGGCTGGGGGCGCCGGTTTCGGGGTCGCGGACGTGGCAATGCACGATGGCGGCCCCGGCCTTGGCGGCGGCGATGGCGCTGTCGGCGATCTGCTCGGGCGAGCGGGGCACATGGGGGCTGCGGTCCTGCGTTCCGCCCGAGCCGGTGACGGCACAGGTGATGAAGACCTCTTTGTTCATTTGCAGCGGCATGGCGGCGTTCCTCGTTATTGATTTCGCGCGCAGGATGCCCGAAGACGGGGCGCAAGAGTTCACCCGATGCGAAGCCGATTTGACATCTTGCGACAGAATAAACCGATGAACGTCGCGCTGCTGGTGCTGGACGACACCAATACGCTGTCCTTCGCGGCGGCGGTCGATCCGCTGCGCTCGGCCAACCGGCAATCGGGCAAGCGGCTCTTCGACTGGCAGTTCGTCACGCCAGCGGAGGCGCCCGTGCGGCTGACCAGCGGGCTGGCCATCCCGGCGGGTCCGATCCACCGGCTAGACGGCGCGGATCTGCTGCTTGTTCTGGCCAGCTTCCAGCTCGACGCGCAGTCCACCCCCGCGCTTTCGGCCAGCCTGCGGCGGCTCGCGGCTGGGGGCAGCCGCATCGCGGGGATCGACGGCGGGCCTTGGGTGATGGCGCGCGCCGGGCTGCTCGACGGGGGGCAGGCCACGACCCATTGGGAAGACCTCGACCGGTTCGCCAGCACCTTTCCCGAGATCGACGTGGTGAACGCCCGGTTTCAGGCCAGCGGCGCCTGCCTCACCTGTGCTGGCGCCGCCCCGGCCATCGAGATGATGCTGCATATCATCCGCGAAACCCACGGGCCTGCGCTGGCGAGCCGGGTGGCGGGAACCTTCATCTACGATCTCGCGGCCCCGGCCACCCGCCCGCAAAGCCGGGGCGCCGGGCTGAACCACAATGCGCTGACCGCCCGCGCCCAGACCATCATGGAAGCGACGCTGGACGCGCCCCTGCCCATCGCCACGCTGGCGCGGCGGCTGGGTACCAGCGCCCGCGCGCTGCAGGTCCAGTTCCGCAGGCGGCTCGACCGGACGCCGCAGGCGCATTACCTCGCCCTGCGCCTGACAGAGGCGGAACGCCTCGTGCGCCAGACCTCGCTGCCCTTGCAGGATGTGGCGGCGGCCACCGGCTTCGCCTCTCCGGCAGCTTTCGCACGGGCCTTTCGCAAGGCGCATGGCCAATCCGCCCGCGCCCTGCGCAGCACCATGGGCTGAACCGCCGCGCGCCTTCCAAATGGCAAAAAATCCCGGGGTCCGGGGCTGGCCCCGGTCCCGCGGTGCACCTCTCGGGAAGGCGTCAGTAGGGCATGGGATGGGCGCGGTGCGCGGCGTCGAGCGCCTCCATCACCGCGTCCGACAGGGCCAGATCGGCCGCGCCCAGCGCGGTGCCCAGCTGATCCATATCCGTCGCGCCGAAGATCACCGACGTCATGAAGGACCGGGTGCAGGCCCATGCCAGCGCCATCTGCGCGGGGTGCAGATCATGCTCCCGCGCCACTTGCAGATAGGCCTCCACCGCCTCGAAGGCCCGGTCGGTCTTGCGCCCGCCCATTTCCGGGTTCAGCGACATGCGCGACCCCTCGGGCACGGCACCGCCCTGATATTTGCCGGTGAGCATCCCCGCCGCCAGCGGCGAGAAGGCCAGCATGCCGATGCGCTCGTTCACGCAGGTCTCCGCCACGTCGGTATCGGCCAGTCGGCACATCAGCGAATATTCGTTCTGGACCGAGACGGGCGGCGGCCCCCCGCTGCGCGCGGCGGCGGCGGACCATTGGGTCAGGCCCCATGCGCTTTCGTTGCTGAGCCCGAAGCTGCGGATGGTGCCCCGCTCCACCTCGCGCTGAAGTGCGCCCATACAGTCGACCATATGGGCAAGCGTCGCCGCGCGGTCCTGATCGGAGGGATCGTAGGTCCAGTTCTTGCGGAACATGTAGCTGCCCCGATTGGGCCAGTGAAACTGGTAGAGGTCGATCACATCGGTCTGCAACCGCTTCAGCGAGCCTTCGATGGCCTGCGGGATCGTATCGCCGGTGATGGGCGCGCCATCGCGCGCGTGGGAGCCCGCGCCGGAGTGTTTCGTGGCCAGCACCACGTCGTTCCGGCGGCCCGAGGCGCCGATCCACTGGCCGATGATCTCTTCGGTCAGGCCCACGGTTTCCGCCTTGATGGGGTTCACTGGATACATCTCGGCGGTGTCGATGAAGTTGATCCCCGCCTCCAGCGCGCGGTCGATCTGGGCGTGGCCCTCTTTGGGCGTGTTCTGGGTGCCCCATGTCATCGATCCGAGGCAAAGTTCGGAGACCTCGATACCGCTGTCGCCCAGTTGGTTCATCTTCATCTTGCGGCCCTCTTGCCTTGTGCGTGGTCACCCTAGCGGCCCGTTGCCGCCGCGCAAGCGCCCGGGCCTGACGAAAACGACAGTGACGCGTCGTAATACGGGTTGGGTTCCGCCGACAAAGCCGCCAATCTGCGCGCATGCGTCTGATGATCTCCTTCGCGGCCCTCTTCCTGTCGGTCATATTGCTGCAACTTTCGACCGGGGGCGTGGGTCCGCTGGACGTGCTGTCGGGGCTCACCCTCGGCTTTTCCAAGCAGGAAATCGGCTTTCTCGGCTCGGCGCATTTTCTGGGGTTCTTCATCGGCTGCTGGTGGTCGCCCCGGCTGATGGGCAGCGTGGGCCACAGCCGCGCCTTCGCCGCCTTCACCGCGCTGGGGGCCATCGGGTTGATGGCGCATATGATGGTGATCGACCCCTACGCCTGGGCGTTGATGCGGGTCGCCTCCGGCCTTTGCGTGGCGGGCTGCTATACGGTCATCGAGGCATGGCTTCAGGCCAAGGTCACCAACGAGAGCCGCGGGCGCACCATGGGCACCTACCGGGTGGTGGACATGACCGGATCGCTGACCGCGCAGATGATCGTCGGCATTCTCGCCCCGGCCTCCTATGTTTCCTACAACCTGCTGGCCATCGTCTGTTGCGCCGCGCTCATTCCGCTGACGCTGACGCGGGTGCAGCAGCCGGAGACTCCCGCCTCCCCCCGGTTGCGGCCCCGGCTGGCGATGGACCGCTCGCCGCTTGCCGCGGCGGGGGTGGTGGTGGCGGCGGTATCCAGCGCCTCCTTCCGGATGGTGGGCCCGATCTATGGGCAGGAGGTGGGACTGACGGCGGCGCAGATCGCGTGGTTCCTGTCGGCCTTCGTGCTGGGCGGGGCCATCGCGCAATATCCCGTGGGCTGGCTGGCCGACAAGTTCGACCGCCGCTGGGTGCTGATCTGGCTGTCGGTCGCGGCCATCGTCAGTTCCGGCGTCACGATGCTGACCACCGGTTTCGGCACATGGGGCATCATGCTGTCGGCGGGTTTCTTCGGGCTGACGACCTTTCCCATCTATTCGGTGGCGGCGGCCCATGCCCATGATTTCGCCAGCGCCGACGAACGGGTGGAGCTTTCGGCCGCATTGATGTTCTGGTTCGCTGCCGGGGCGATTTTCGCGCCCTATCTCGCCTCCGTTCTGATCGATGCCTACGGCTCGGGCGCGCTCTTCACGCTGATCGCGGCGGCCCATGCGGTGCTGGTGGTTTTCGGGCTCACCCGGATGCGCGCGCGGCCCGCCAGCCACCGGAAGACGCGCTACGTCAACACGCCGCGCACCACCTTCGTGGTGGGCCGCCTCTTCGGGCGCCAGCGCGACGGCGAACTGCGCGACGAGGGCTGAGCGCGGAGCGGCCCCCGCGACAGATGATGAGTGTGGAACGGGCCCGCGACAGGCTGGGCAAGCCGCGGCGGGCCTGCTAAAGCGGGCCGACTTCAGAACAAAGGCATTCGTTGCGTGACCCGACACCTCATCACCTCGGCGCTTCCCTATATCAACGGGATCAAACACCTCGGCAATCTCGTGGGCAGCCAGTTGCCCGCCGATCTTTTTGCGCGTTACCTGCGCGCCCGCGGGCACGAGGTGCTATTTCTTTGCGCCACGGACGAACATGGCACGCCCGCGGAACTGGCGGCGGCCAAGGCCGGGTTGCCGGTGGCCGAATATTGCGCCCAACTGCATGAGCAGCAGGCCGAGATCGCAGCGGGCTTCGGGCTGTCCTTCGACCATTTCGGGCGCTCCTCCAGCGCGCAGAACCACCGTCTCACGCAGCATTTCGCGGGGGCGCTGGCGGATGCCGGCCTGATCGAGGAAGTCACCCAGCGGCAGGTCTATTCCGTGGCCGATGCGCGTTTCCTGCCCGACCGCTATATAGAGGGCACCTGCCCCAACTGCGGCTACGACAGCGCCCGGGGCGACCAATGCGACAATTGCACAAAGCAGCTCGATCCCACCGACCTGATCGAGCCGCGCAGCACGATTTCGGGCTCGACCGAGCTGGAAACGCGCGAGACCAAGCATCTTTTCCTGCGCCAGAGCCGCATGAAGGACGATCTGGACAGCTGGATCCGCGGCAAGGAGGACTGGCCGGTCCTCACGACCTCCATCGCCAAGAAATGGCTGCATGACGGCGACGGTCTGCAGGACCGGGGGATCACCCGCGACCTCGACTGGGGGGTGCCCGTTCGCAAGGGCGATGCGCCATGGCCGGGGATGGAGGGCAAGGTCTTCTACGTCTGGTTCGACGCGCCCATCGAATATATCGCCGCGGCACAGGAATGGGTCGATGCCGGAAAGGGCAGCGACTGGGAAAGCTGGTGGCGCACCGACCGGGGGGCCGATGACGTGCGCTATACCCAGTTCATGGGCAAGGACAACGTGCCCTTCCATACGCTCAGCTTCCCCGCCACCATCATGGGATCGGGCGAGCCGTGGAAGCTGGTGGATTACATCAAGTCCTTCAATTACCTCAATTACGACGGCGGGCAATTCTCCACCTCGCGCGGGCGGGGGGTGTTTCAGGATCAGGCGCTGTCGCTTCTGCCGGCGGATTACTGGCGCTGGTGGCTCTTGAGCCATGCGCCCGAAACCTCGGACGCGGAATTCACATGGGAGAATTTCCAGGCCTCGGTGAACAAGGATCTTGCGGATGTGCTGGGCAATTTCGTCAGCCGCATCACCAAGTTCTGCCGCTCGAAATTCGGCGAGACGGTGCCGGAGGCGGGCGCATACGGGCCGGCGGAAGAGGCGCTGATCGCCGACCTGACCGAACGGGTCGCCCGCTACGAGGCACAGATGGACGCCATCGAGGTGCGCAAATCGGCGCAGGAGCTGCGCGCCATCTGGGCGGCGGGCAACGAATACCTGCAGGCGCAGGCCCCCTGGACGACCTTCAAGACAGACCCGGACCGGGCGGCGGCGCAGGTGCGGCTGGCGCTGAACCTCATCCCGCTTTACGCGGTGCTGTCCGCCCCCTTCGTGCCGGAGGCCGCGCGGACCATGCTGGAGGCCATGGGCGCCCCGGACGCCGGTTGGCCGGGTAACGTGAAGACGACACTGGGCCAATTGCCCCCGGGCCATGCCTTCACCGTGCCGGAAGTGCTTTTCGCCAAGATCACCGACGAGCAGCGCGAAGATTGGGAAACCCGCTTTGCCGGGACACGGGACTGAGCGCCGGGCGACATTCGGCGTAGTTCTCGGGTTCGGGGGTGGTGCCTTGCTGCGGGGGCGCGCCCCTGGCTTTGCCTCCGGCGGGGATTTTTTGCCATTTGGAAGGGTGGCGCGGGGGGCCTGAAGGCAACGCGGCGGGAAATGAGTGCAGCAGAGGAGAAGTGGTGCGGGCGGTGGGACTCGAACCCACACGGGGCTACGCCCCAACAGATTTTAAGTAACAGCACATAGCATCTTTTTTGACCTTATGCGTCTTATAGCGGTCCGCAAGCCCATATAAACACGACATAATTCTCCTATGCAGCCTCAAGACGACCTGAGGCGACCTAATCAGAACCGGGCCCTAGCCCGGGCCTGAAACCGGATCACAAAGGAGAATAGCCTCATGGCAACCAAACTCACGCAAAGCGTGGTGGACAAGATCCGCCATGCCCAAGAAGCAGGTGCACAGGTCTATGATGCAGACGTCAGTGGCCTGCGTATCGTCATTGGCAAAAAGAGCGCCAGCTACAAACTTATGGGCAGGATCAATGACGGAACTGATCGATATATTTCTTTCGTCATTGGTCGCACTGACGAGGTGTCGCTGAAATCGGCCCGAGAACGTGCGAAGGAACTGCGCCTGACATTGCGTCGTGGTGAAGACCCGAGAGTGCCTAAGAACGCCATACCGAGCCTGAGCGAGGTCGCAGACAGCTACTTTGCAACGCGTGGCCAGGAGCTAAGCCCAAGGACATTGGCTTGGTATCAGCAGAAGGTCGAAGGACCTCTTTCATCCCTGAAGAAAATCCCAGTGGATCGAATTGACCGTGCCACAGTCAGAGCATTGCATGAGAAGATTACCCGCAAAACCGGAGCCTACGGTGCCAACGGAGCAATGCGTGTTTTGAAGCTGTTAATAAACGACGCTGCGAGAACCCATGATCTTCCGCCCAACCCTGTCACTCGGGGTGTTCGGATGAACCAGGAAAAGGCAAGAGATTGGGCTGTTGGCCCCGATGAGATGCCTTTGCTCTGGCGTCAATCGGATGGATTAGACGATCGTGTTCGTCGTTGCTGTTGGTTGGTCATGTTGCTAACGGGGCTTCGCTCAGGTGACGCCAGATCAATGAAATGGGAACATCTAGATCAAGACGGCGTGCTGACTGTGCCCTCCCCAAAGGGTGGCGAGGCCAAGGCCTTCAAACTGCCTTTGCCAAGGTTTCTAGGGTCAGGACTCACAACCAGTAAATAACGAGTGCGGCGAGGGCGATGGCTGACAGGAAGACTTTCGGGCATCTATCGTAACGGGTTGCCACACGCCGCCAATCCTTCAGCCTGCCGAACATGATTTCGATCCGGTTGCGCCGCTTGTAGCGACGCTTGTCGTACTTCACTGGCTTCTTCCGCTGTTTACGGCCAGGGATACACGCCCGTATCCCTTTGTCTTTCAACGCTTCTCGGAACCAATCGGCGTCATAGCCACGATCGCCAAGCAGCCAGTCCACCCTGGGCAAACGGCTCACCAGTGCTCGGGCACCGACGTAATCGCTGACCTGTCCTGCGGTCACGAACAGATTGAGCGGTCGGCCTTGGCTGTCGCAGATGGCGTGCAGCTTGGTGTTCATGC
>NZ_LWEX01000123.1 GCF_001634885.1 Sulfitobacter sp. HI0040
CACCGCGTGGGCGGGGGCTTCGGCGGTGGCCGCAGGCAGGGTTTGCAGATAGGCGAAGAGATCGGCGACATCGCCCTCGGTCATGTGTTGATAGGCAGCGTAGGGAAAGGCGGGGTAGTAGTGCCGCCCCTCGGGCGAGACACCTTGCCTTACCGCATTGGCGAATTGCGGCAGCGACCAGCCGCCAAGGCCCGCGACCGGATCGGAGGAGATGTTGGGCGCATAGAAGGTGCCGAAATCACTGTCGAAGGCCTGCCCCCCTGACAGGAGCGGCGGAGCGGTGTTTTCGCCCTCCGGCGCGTCGGGGGGCTGGTGGCAGGACCGGCACCCTGCCGCCGCAAAGACCCGCGCGCCGTTCTCGACATCGGGGCGGTGACCCGCGGCAAAGTCCGGATCCTCGGCGGCGGGGGCCGTCACGAACCAGCCCGCGGCGCCCAGAGCGGCGAGCAGCGCCAGCAGACCCCGGCGCGCCCTGCCCATGATCAGTTTTCGGGGCCGCGGTAGGTGTCGTGGCAGCTCTTGCAGGCTTGACCGACGGAACCCATACCGGCCCGCAGACTATCCAGATCGGCGGCGGCGGCATCGATCATCTCACCGCTCGCGGTTTCAAGCGCGGTGAATTTCTCGGCAAAGCCATCGGGGTCGGACCAGATTTCAGCCTTGGCGCGTGAATCGCCGACCGCGCCCTGTTCGGTGCCTTCGATCCACATGGTCCCCCGGGCGAGGCCCGCGGCGGCATGCAGGTTCATCGCGGCGTTGCGGGCGGTTTCTGAATCGTACTCGGTCTCTCCCTTCGCGATCGCCCCCAGAATACCGGTGTGATAGGCGATCAGCTTCATCTGCGCCTTGCGCGCCTCGACAGCGGCCATGGCGGCCTTGTCGCTGTGGTTCGCGGCAACGGCGGCGGTGGCAAGACCCGCCAAAGCGAGGCAGAAGATGGATGTACGTGCTATTGTCATGGTGTCCCTCCCTGAATGTGCCCGACGGTAGCATGCGGCGTCCAACCGGCAAAATCCCGTCATCGTGATCATCTCAGGGGCGGGGAATACGCTCTGCCGTGGCCCATTCGGGCCACCAGCCCATCCATTCGATCCCCCCGATGAGAAGCGCCAGCGCCACGATGCCGAAGACAAGCTTTACCCGCGCGGCAGAAGGCGGGTTATGGGCCCATTTCGCCATCCGGAAGAACCATGTGAGGTTCATGCCTTTTCCCCTTCGTTCAGGTAAAGCGAACGGTGCCGATGTAGGGCAGGTTGCGGTTGCGCTGTGCGAAATCGATGCCGTAGCCCACGACGAATTCATCTGGAATCTCAAAGCCGGTCCAGTCGGCCTTCAGGTCGACTTCGCGGCGGCTGGGCTTGTCCAGCAGCGCGATGGACTTGAGCCGCGCGGGCCCGCGCGAGCGCAGCAGATTGGTGACATGATGAAGCGTGTGGCCGGTATCCACAATGTCTTCGACCACCAGCACGTCGCGGCCTTCGATGGCGCCGCGCAGATCCTTGAGGATCCGAACCTCGCGGCTGCTTTCCATACCGTCGCCGTAGCTCGACGCTTCGAGGAAATCGACCTCGATCGGCAGGTCCAGTTCCCGCACCAGATCGGCGATGAAGACGAAGGAGCCGCGCAGCAGCCCCACGACGATCAGCTTGTCGGTGCCGTCGAACTCGTCGTGGATGGCGCGGCAGAGCGCTTCGATCCGGGCGGCGATGGCCTTGGCCGAGATCAATTCGTCGATGACGTAGGGCCGGTCGGTCATGGCTTTGCCCTTGAATTCCAGCGGCTGAACAGTGAGATAGGGCCTAACCCGCCAGATGATGGAACGCAATGCCCACCCATTCCGAGACCCGCAAGCTTCCCTATACCGCGCAGCAAATGTACGATCTGGTCGCCGATGTGGGCCGCTATCCGGAGTTTCTGCCCTGGACGGCGGCGGCGCGGATCCGCAGTGACGAAGACAGGGGCGATCACCGGGTGATGGAGGCCGATCTGGTGATCAGCTTCAAGGTTTTCCGTGAACGTTTCACCAGTCGCGTGGTCCTCTGGCCCGATGAAAAGAAGATCGATACCGAATACCTGGACGGGCCGTTCAAATACATGAAGTCCAACTGGAAGTTCACCGACCTGCCCGGGGGCGGCTGCGAGGTGGATTTCTTCGTCGATTTCGAATTCCGCAACGCGATCCTTCAGCGGATCATCGGCGTGGTCTTCAACGAGGCGATGCTGCGCATCGTGCGGGCCTTCGAGAAGCGCGCGCAGGAGCTTTACGGCCCCGGCACGTCGGCCGTCTGAACCGGCGCGGCGCAGTGCTATAGCTGCGCCGCCCGGGAGTCTTAGTTGCTGAGGTCGTAGGCGCGTTCGCCATGGACCCGCAGGTCCAACCCGTCGGTTTCCGTTTCCGCGTCCACCCGAAGCGGCACGATCGCGCGGCAGACGAAGACGAGGATCACGCTGACCACCACCGTGAAGACGCCCACGATGGCAAGCGAGCCGAGCTGCGCGGCCCATGACCCGGCGCCGAGCGCCGCGATCATGATGGTGCCGAAGATGCCGCCCACGCCGTGCACCGCGAAGACATCAAGCGTGTCGTCGATGCGCAGCCGGTTGCGGACCAGCACGACCGCTTCCTGACAGAGCACGCCCGCCACCGCGCCGATCAGCAGCGCCGCCCACGGACCCACGAAGCCGGAAGCCGGGGTGATGGAGGCAAGGCCCGCGATGGTCCCCGTCACGATGCCCACGAGCGAGGGCTTGCCGAACTTGATCTTCTCCCACAGCGCCCAGGTGAGCGAGGCCGTGGCAGCGGAGATATGGGTCACGGTGATGGCCATGGCGGCCCCGCCATCGGCGGCAAGCTGCGAGCCGCCGTTGAAGCCGAACCAGCCCACCCAGAGCAGCGCGGCACCCACCATCACGAGGCCTGGATTATGCGGCGGCGTGGTCTGGTTCTTGCGCGGGCCGAGGAACATCGCCAGCACCAGCGCGGCCAGACCGGCGGTTTCATGAACCACGATCCCGCCCGCGAAGTCACGCGCGCCGGTTTCACCGAAGATACCGCCGTCGGCCAGCATTCCGCCGCCCCAGATCCAGTGCACCACCGGCGCGTAGACCACCAGCATCCAGAGGCTAGAGAAGAGCAGCACGAAGGCGAAGTTGATCCGCTCTACATAGGCGCCCACGATCAGCGCCGGGGTGATGACGGCAAAGGTCATCTGGAAGGCGAAGAAGAGAATCTCGGGCAGGGTGCCGGCAAGGCTGTCGGCGTCGACCCCGGCAAGACCGATCTTGCCCAGACCGCCCCAGAACCCCGTCTCGCCGGGTCCGAAGGCGATGGAATAGCCCACGAGGAACCAGAGCACGCTCATCAGGCAGGCGACGGCGTAGCATTGCATGAAAACGCTGAGCACGTTGCGGCTGCGGACGAGACCGCCGTAAAAAAGGGCAAGGCCCGGCAGCGTCATCAAAAGGACGAGGGCGGTTGCGGTCATGATCCATGCGGTATCGGCGGGGTTCATCTGCGGCTCCGGTGCTTGAGGTGAAACATTCGGGGCAGGAACGACAGGACAGGCCCATACAAAAGGCAAAACCCCCTGCGGGCTGCCCGTTTTCCGGGCAAAATATCAATTGCCTTATTTTTGTGCGGTCTGCACGGCGTTTTGCCCGAAAATCAGGCGCTTTCGCGAAGCGCCTGCCGCAGCAGCGTCAGCGCATGATCCCGCGCCGCGCGGCGGACAGCCTCGCGCCCCTGCGCACCGAATTCGCAGGTCTCGGCGAATGTCTCCCGTTGCTCGCCCGCGAGTGCAAAGCAAACGCGGCCTTCGGGCTTGTGCTCCGACCCGCCGGGGCCCGCGATGCCGGTGATCGAAACCGCGAGCCCCGCGCCGGAGCGCGTGAGCGCGCCCTCCGCCATTTCGCGGGCGACCGCTTCGGACACCGCGCCGTGGGCTTCAAGCGTCGCCTCGCGCACGCCCAGAAGCTCGGTCTTCGCGGCGTTGGTATAGGTGACGAATCCCCGCTCGAAGACCGCGGAGGATCCGGGCAGGTCGGTGAGCGCCACGGCCACCATACCGCCCGTGCAGCTTTCGGCGGTGGCGATCATGATGCCCCGGGCGCGGGCCGCCTCCAGTATCTCGGCGGCCAGCGTCATCCCTGAAGCACCCCGTGATAGAGCCCGGCCAGCACGATCACGCAGACCGCGGCGAAGATGCCTGCGATCACGTCGTCCAGCATCACCCCCAGCGGGTCGCCGCGCCGGTCCGCCCAGCCCACCAGCCACGGTTTGGCGATGTCAAAGAGGCGGAACAGCAGGAAAGCCGCGATCCAGCCCGGCCAGAGGTTCAGGATCGGGATGCCCATGGACCATGCCGCATGGCTGAGCGGCAGGAGCGCGATCCACTGGCCGACGAGTTCGTCGACCACGATTTCCGAAGGGTCGTGGTTTTCCTGCCCCGCGGTCATGCGCGCGGTGGCCCACCAGCCCAGCGGAAAGGCCGCGATGATGCCCAGGGCCAGCAGCGGCAGGCCCCCGATCACATGTAAAAGCCAGGCATAGGGCAGGCCGATGAGCGAGCCCCAGGTGCCCGGACCGGGACGCAGGTAACCGACGCCCAGAAGCGTCGCGATCAGTCTGGCGGCAATCATGTCTTCACCAATGTCGCTGTGGCCATGCAGGCGATGCCTTCGCCCCGGCCTGCAAAGCCGAGCCGTTCCGTCGTCGTCGCCTTGACGGAGACACGGTCGATTTCAATGTCCAGCATCTCGGCCATCGCCGCGCGCATCCTTTCGGTATGAGGCCCGATCTTCGGGACCTCGCAGATCAGCGTGCAATCCACATGGGTGAGGCTAAAGCCCATCTCACGGGCAAGGGTGGCGGCATGGCGCAGGAAGATATCGCTTCGTGCACCTTTCCACTGCGGGTCGGAGGGCGGGAAATGCTGGCCGATGTCGCCGCGCGCCAATGCGCCGTAGATCGCATCCGTCACGGTGTGCAGGCCCACATCGGCGTCCGAATGGCCGACAAGCCCGCGGTCATGGGAAATATGCACCCCGCAGAGCGTCACGCCGTCCCCCGGCCCGAAGGCGTGAACGTCGAAACCGTTGCCTGTTCTGATATCCAAATCTTTCTCCAATATGCGGGCGGCGCGGGCGAAATCCTCGGGCTGCGTCACCTTGATGTTGTCGGGGCTGCCGGGGGTGATCGCCACGTCTATGCCCGCGGCGCGGGCTACGGCCACGTCATCGGCCGCCGCCGGGCCTTCAAAGGCGGCATGTGCGGCGCGGATCGCGGCGAGGTCGAACCCCTGCGGGGTCTGGGCCGCGTAGAGGCCGCTGCGGTCGCGCGT